>JBKGZF010000113.1:0-7202 GCA_046545715.1 Nitriliruptoraceae bacterium
CCAGCCCCTGGGCGTCGAGGTGACGAGGGTCGGCGAGCTGATCGAGGGGGAGGCCGACCCCGATGTGGGCTTCGCCGGGGATCGGGCCGAGCTGCGCGTCGAGCTGCTCGAAGGACCAGATGCCGGCGACACGGTCGAGCTCACCGTCGACGTCGCCGGCTTCCCCGAGATCTCGGTCGGGGACCGGGTGGCCCTTGACCGGACCTCCGGTGGAGATGGCGAGCAGCAGTACTACCTCACCGACTTCCAACGCACCCCGACCCTGGTGGTACTGCTGGTCGTGTTCGTGCTCGCGGTGCTGGCGATATCGCGGTGGCAGGGTCTGCGCTCGCTGATCGGTCTCGGGCTCTCGCTGTTGGTGGTCGTGCGCTTCGTCGTGCCAGCGATCACCGCCGGGTCGAGCCCTCCGGTGGTCGCCATGGTCGGGGCGGTCGCGGTGATGATCATCACCCTCTACCTCGCCCACGGACTCTCGGAGCTGACGACGGCAGCGGTGGTCGGCACGACGGTGGCACTCGGGTTGACCGTGCTGCTGGGCACGGTGTTCGTCGAGCAGGCGCGGATCACCGGCTTCGCCTCGGAGGAAGCGGTCTTCGCCCGCTTCGCCCTGGAGGGGCTCGACCTGCAGGGGCTCGTGCTCGCCGGGCTGATCATCGCCTCGCTCGGCGTGCTCGACGACGTCACGATCAGCCAGTCCTCGACCGTCTTCGCGTTGCACGAGACCGACCGGACGCTGACCTGGCGCCAGCTGTTCGCCCGGGCGATGAGTGTCGGCCGCGACCACATCGCCTCGGTGGTCAACACCCTCTTCCTGGCCTACGCCGGTGCCTCGATCGCCCTGCTGTTGCTGTTCTCGACAGGGGACCTGCCGACGCTCGAGCTGCTCAACTCCGAGCTGATCGCCGAGGAGATCGTCAAGACGATCGTCGGCTCGCTCGGGCTGATCATGGCGGTACCGGTGACCACCGCGCTGGCCGCCGCGGTAGCGGTCGCCCGCCCCGACGACGCCCCACCGGTGCGCCTCAGCCATGACCATGGTGGCTCCGGTGGCTCCCGGCAGCGGTCGCGCCCGGGCCCACCGGCCGCGTCGACCTCGTCCCCGTCGACCTCGCTCCCGTCGACCTCACCCCGGTCGGTCGGAGACACGGTCGGGGCCGATGGCCTCGGGCAGCGTGAGCAGCGGTCCGACCTCGACGACGAGGAGCGCGCAGCTCGCGCCTGGGCCGACTACCTGCGACGCTCGCGCGCGGCCGAGGACCCCCGGGACGAGGACGGTGGCACGCCTTCGCCCGACGACGGAGCACCGGCGTGATCGGCTCGCGTCGGCCGCGACACCAGCGCTACCGCGCCACTGCGGCCGAGCGCGCTGACGGAACGGCCACGGCGCCGTACCCTGCGCGGCCACGCCCAGGACCGTCGGGGAGCTGCATGCGGACGCGACCGGTCGCAACGGTGCGTCGGCAGGTCGGCGGCGGTGATCTCGCCCAGTCGGACGTGGCGGCGGTCGGGCGTCAGCAGCACCATCATCTGGCGGATACGGCACGAGCACGGGACGGCCATACGTGAGCGACGTCACCCCCATCTCCGAGCTGTTCGAGCGTGGTGCCTCTCGTGGGTACGTCCTCCTCTCGGAGTTGCAGGAGCTGTTCGACCCGCTGACCCAGCCGGATACCTGGGTCGAGGACACCGCGCAGAGTGCCCGCGACCTCGGGATGCAGGTGCTCGATGATCTCGTCGAGGATGCCGACCGTCCCGAGGCGACCCCACTCTCGGCATCCTCTGACTCGGTGCGGCAGTACCTCAACGAGATCGGCCGCACCGAGCTGCTGACGCCCGAGCTCGAGGTCGACCTCGCCAAGCGCTATCAGGCGGGCATGGCGGCCGCGGTCATCCTCGGCTCCAGTGAGCGGCTCCCCCCGCGCAAGAAGGCCCAGATGCGCCTGATCGCCCGAGGGGGTGAACGCGCCAAGGATCACATGATCCGGGCCAACCTGCGGTTGGTCGTCTCCGTCGCGCGTAAGTTCCGCGGCCGCGGGGTCGATCTGCTCTCCCTGATCCAGGAGGGCAACCTCGGGCTGATCCGTGGCGTGGAGAAGTTCGACCACACCAAGGGCTACAAGTTCTCCACCTACGCCACCTGGTGGATCCGCCAGGCGCTGCAACGCGGGCTGGCCAACACCGGCCGCACGGTGCGGCTGCCGGTGCACGTCCACGAGCTGATGGGCAAGGTCCGCTACGCCGAGTTCGCCCTGCTCCAGCAGCTCGGGCGGGAGCCCACCGAGCACGAGATCGCCGCCGAGCTCGGCCTGCCGCTCGACCGCCTGCGCGAGGTCCAGCTCGCCGCTCAGGACGTCGCCAGCCTCGACAAGCCGATCGGCGAGGACGGTGACGCCACCATGGGCGAGCTCGTCGCCGACGACGACGCGATCGACCCGGAGTCCTCGGCGACCGCGGTGCTGTCCAAGAGCGAGGTCGAGCGTGCGCTCTCGGCGCTGACCGACCGCGAGCGGACGGTGCTGATGCTGCGCTACGGGCTGGTCGACGGCGAGGAACACACCCTGGAGGACATCGGCGCGCAGTTCGGCCTCACGCGTGAGCGCATCCGTCAGATCGAGAAGAAGACGCTGACCAAGCTGCGTCACCCCTCGCGGGGCTTCCAGCTGCGGGGGCTGCTCGACTCCGTCGATGCACCGAACTGAGGACCGCGATGCACCGGACTGAGGTTCGGTGCCACGCGACGCTGCCATATGGGCGGTCACGCGGATGGGCCAGCCGAACGCTCGCGCTGGTGGCGACGCTCGCGCTGCTGGCCGGCTGCTCGACCGGGCCGGGTCCCGAGGCGCCGCCCGGTGACCAGCCCGTCGAGGAGGACGGCGAGGGCACCGAGGATGCGCAGGGATCGCGCGACGGGTCGAGCGGTGAGCCGGACGCGGATGCCAGCGGTGCCGATGACGGTGTCGGAGCCGGCCAGGGTGGGCTCGATGCCCCGAGCACCGACGAGGAGCCACCCCCACCACCGCCGGCCTCCCGCTCCGAGGTGGAGGCCACCGCCCAGCGGTTGCTCGACGGTCTGCTGGACACCGCCGATGAGGCGGACCCCGACTCGTTCGGGGTCCTCGTCGTCGACGAGCACGGTCGTCCCGTGCTCGCCCACGAGCCGGATACCTCGCTGCTGCCCGCTTCGACGGTCAAGATCGTCACCGCCGCTGCCGCGTTGACCACCTTCGGTGCCGAGGCGACCTTCCCCACGGTGGTGGACACGACCGGGCCGCTCACCCTCGATGGCGTGCTGGAGGGTGATCTGGTGCTGATCGGCAGCGGCGATCCTGTCCTTGGGACGGAACGGTTCGGGCGCTATGGCTACCCCGCGCGCCCCCGCACCCCCTTGGAGGAGCTGGCCGATCAGCTGGTCGACGAGGGGATCGAGCACGTCGAGGGTGATCTGGTCGCCGTGGCCGAGGACTACGAGGGCCCGACCCGCGCGGCGGGCTGGCCGGATCGCTACTTCTCCTCCTTCGATGCGCGTCATGCCGCCGGGCTCACCGTCGACGCGGGGTTGCGCACCGAGGTGTCGTGGCCTGAGCTCGACGAGTGGGCAGAGCTCGACGACGACCAGCTCGAGGCGATCGCCGAGGAGCTCGGGGTCGATGAGCTCGAACCGGACGTGCTCGAGGCCGACGACGCCGAGGAGCAGCTCGACCTCGACCTCGACCTGCTCGATCCGTTCGACCCGCCCGACGGGCTCGAGCCCGAGGTCACCCTCGACCATGCTGCCGACCCCGCCGAGCAGGCGGGCCGCGAGCTGGCCCGTCTGCTCGAGGAGCGCGACGTCGAGCTCGGTGGCGAGGTGGTCGTCGGAGAGGAGCCAGCGTCCTCGGTCGGTCGGTTGGCCCGGGTCGAGAGCCCCCCGCTCTCGCGGCTGCTGGCGTTCGCCCTTCAGGAGAGCGACAACCAGCTGGCGGATGCGCTGTTCCTGGCGACGGGCCGTGCGCGGACCGGGGTGGGCTCGTTCGTCACCGGGGACCGGGCGGTCCGCCAGACCCTGGAGCGGTTCGGGGTCGATCATGACGGGGCCGTCTTCGCCGACGGGTCGGGCCTCTCGCGTGACGACCGGGTGACCGCGCGGCTGCTGGTCGAGGTCGAGCAGGCGCTCGAGCGCTCGCGGCACGCCGGGCTCTGGCACGGCCTCAAGGCGATCACCGGCGAGTCCGGCACGCTCTCACGGCGCCTGCGGGGCACGATCGCCGAGGGTCGTTTCTCCGGCAAGACCGGCACCTTGCGCGACGTCACGGGGCTGGTCGGGACGATCGGTGGCGATGGCGGGCGCACCTACCATCTGGCGGTCCTGGCCAACCATCGCGGTGAGGCGCGCTGGCTGGCGCAGCGGCTGGCGGACGAGCTCATCGTGCTGCTGACCGCCGACCTCGACGGGTGCCAGGCTGATCCTGGTGACGGCGAGGATGGACCGCTCGGGCTGCCACCGCTCACGGTCGCGTGCTGAGCCTCAGTGGTCGTGGGCGGCCTCATCGCGCTCGAGGACGTTGAGCAGCCGCCGCAGCATCTCCTCGAGCGCGGCATGCTCCTCGTCGTCGAGCACACCGGTGACCTCGGACAGCTCGGCGACGGTGCGGTCCATGGCGGCGTCAACGAGCTCGTGGCCGGCGTCGGTGAGCGCGACGCGGACCCGGCGGCGGTCGTCGTCGTCGGGGATGCGGCGCACGAAGCCGTGGGCCTCGAGCCGGTCGATGCGGTGGGTCATCGCCGAGGACGACAGCAGCAGCCCACGGTAGAGCTCGGTCGGGGTGAGCTCGTGGGGCGGGCCGGCACGACGTAGGGCCGCGAGGACGTTGACCTCGCCCTCGGAGACGTCGAGATGCTCGAGCGCGGCAGCGATGCGCTGGTCGAGGAAGCGCTGCAGCCGCACCACCCGGGCAGAGATTCGCAGCGGGCGCGTGTCGAGCTCCGGGCGCTCGCGCGCCCACTGTTCGGTGAGTCGATCGACGTGGTCGGGTCGCATGAGCTGGCAGGCTAGCGGTGGGTCGGGGCTGGTAGGGAGGCCAGTGGGGCTCGGCCGCCTCAGAACAGCGCGTCCTGCTCACCTGCGGATGCGGCCGCGGTCGGCTGACGGGCGGACACCACGCTGGATGGCTGCGGGGCAGCGCCTCCGTCGGGCGAGTCCGGGGGCGGGGGCGTGGTCGTTGGCGGCGGGGGCGTGGCCGCCGGCGTGAGCATGGCTCGGCGCAGGCGTCGGCCACTGCGCTCGAGTCCGAGCGCGGCGAGCACCTCGGCGGCGCGGTCCGCCTCGAGCGGGGTGATCGCGTCGAGATCGATCGGCAGGTGGGGCAGTGGCGCCATCAGCAGCAGGTTGCGCTCCACGCGGTCGCGTGCCTCACGCAGCGCCGTCTCGACGCGGGGCGGCAGGTCATGCAGCGCCGTGTAGAGGTTGGCCACGGTCCCATGGTCGCGCAGCAGCCGGGCGGCGATCTTGGGCCCGATGCCGGTGGCCCCGGCGAGGCCGTCGGAGGGGTCGCCACGCAGCGCGGCGAGCTCGGTGTACTGCCACGGCTCGATCCCGTAGCGGTGTCGGACCTGCTCGCGGTCCTCGATCTGCAGATCGGCGAAGCGCGCGCGGGGTCGCAGCAGCCGGGTGGTGGTCGAGACCAGCGCGGTCAGGTCGCGGTCGGAGCTGAGCAGGTCGCAGCGGGCTTGACGTGCCTCGCAGGCGTCGACCACGGCGGCGAGCACGTCGTCGGCCTCCGCGCCCTCGTGCTCGACCACGCTGACGCCGATCCGGTCCAGGTCCTCGCGCAGCCGCTCCAACGCTGCCGTGAGCTCCGGCGGGGTCGGGGGCCGGGTCGACTTGTACTCCGGGAAGGCGTCCTTGCGCTGGTTGTGGGGGTGGTCGAACCCGACCACGACGCGGTCGTAGGGGCCGTACTGCCAGGCGGTGGCGAGCATCGACACCACGGCACCGGTGGTAAGCGGGCGGTCGCCGGTCGCATCGGCGCCACCATCGCCGCCGGCACGCAGCGAGTGCCAGGCGCGGTGGCCGAGCGAGTTGCCGTCGACGGCCAGCAGACGCGACACCGCGAGCTCCCCTCGAAACGGTCGGGCGGCACCGTAGCTCCTCGGTAGCCTCGGCACGGCGACGGCGCGCGCCGAGGGTGTGCGTCGTCCCACCAGCATGAGCACCCTGCGACCCGAGCCCTTCGCCCGAGCCCTTCGCCCGAGCCCTTCGCCCGAGCCCTTCGAAGGTGGCCGTCACATGACCGCACCCGTCCTGCGCGCTCTGGTCACCGGTGCCTCCGCCGGCATCGGAGCGACCTTCGCGCGGCGGCTCGCTGAGCGCGGCGTCGACCTCGTGCTGGTGGCACGGCGCGGATCCCGGCTGCGTGAGCTCGCCGCCGAGCTGCCCGTGGACGTCGAGGTGGTGGTCGCCGACCTGGCCGACCGCGCCGACCTCCACCGGCTGGAGGCCCGACTGGGTGATCGTGAGCGGCCGGTGGACCTGCTGATCAACAACGCGGGTTTCGGGGCCTACGCCGACGTGGTCGAGCTCGACGCCGAGCTGCAGACCGCGGTGATCGACGTCAACGTGACCGCGCTGGTGCGCCTGACGCGGGCGGCACTGCCGGGACTGCTCGAGCGCGGTCGTGGGGGGATCATCAACGTCGGCTCGACCGCGGGCTTCCAGCCGACGCCGCACAGCGCGACCTACGGGGCCAGCAAGGCATTCGTTCGCTCCTTCACCGAGGCCGTGCACGAGGAGCTGCGTGGCACCCCGGTGCAGGCGCTGCACCTGGCGCCGGGCATCACCGACACCGAGTTCCAGCAGGTATCGGGGGTCAGCCGCGAGCGCCTGCCGGACGCCGCGGTGATGTCCTCACAGCAGGTGGTCGACACCGCGTTGACGGCCTTCGCGCGCGGCGATGCCGTGTGCGTCCCGGGGCTGGCCAACCGTGCCACCGCCCTCGGCGCGCGGCTGGTTCCCGGGGTCGTCACCCGCCGCATGTCCTCGCTGTTCCACCGCCGCATCGCGACGCGATGAGCGAGCGGCCGCCACTCGATGATCCGGCGGGCCCGCCCGCAGGTGGCGACGGCGTGGCCGTGCGCACCCTGCTGGTGGCCGAGCTGCCCCTGCTCGTGGCGACGGTGGGTGACACCGGTCGCGGTCCGCGGCTGCGCGCCGCCCTGGCCGAGGC
>JBKGZF010000114.1:0-7200 GCA_046545715.1 Nitriliruptoraceae bacterium
TCGAGGTGGTCAACGACGACCTCGACACGTGCGTCGCCGAGGTGCTCGAGGCCATCGAGCAGGCGCGGTGCGACGGCCGCAGCGACTGAACCGGCCGGCTGCCGCACGGCTGCGGTGGACCGTTGCAGCGCGGTCAGCGCTCCTCGACGCCGAAGACCTGCGGCGCGTGGGCGGCGGACGCGTCGCGGATCTCGAAGGGTCGGCGCGGGGGCAGCTCGGCGGCCCAGGCGATCAGGTTGGTGGGGATGGAGCGCCGCCGCCGCTGGTAGGCGGCGACCTCGAGGTTGTAGAGCCGGCGGGCGGCCGAGATGCGGTCCTCGGTCTCGATCAGCTGGCGTTGGAGGTCGGCGAACAGGGTGTCGGCCTTGAGCTCTGGATGGTCCTCGCTGATCGCGAGCAGGCCGGTGAGCCGGTCGGTCAGCTCGTCCTCGACGCGGGCCTGGCTGTCGATGTCGACCTCGTCGGGGACGCTGTCGACGGCGCGTGCCCGCGCGTCGACGACCGCCTCGAGCAGCTCGCGCTCGTGGTCGGCGTAGCCCTCGACGGTCGCGACCAGGTTGGGCACCAGCTCGTGGCGGCGTTGCAGCTCGGTGGCGATGTTCGCCCAGGTCGCGTCCATGCTGGCGGTCTGGGCCACGAACCGGTTGTAGGCGAGCACGCCCCACACCGCCGCGATCACCACGGCTGCCGCGATCCACAGCAGGGGGTTGCTCATACGGCGCGGTCGGCCCCGACCGCACGCCAGAACTGGTCGGGGATGCGGCTGATCAGCCGGCGCGCGTCCAGCTGCAGCGCGGGCAGCTCGCCGATCACGCCGGTCAGCGACTCGTCGCGGTGGTCGGGACTGCCCCCGATCACCAGCAGCTGATCGGAGAGCTCGACGCTGCGGCCGGCGAACGACGCCACCAGCTCGTGCTGCAGCGCCGCGTCGAGCAGCTGCACGGCCAGGTTGGGGTCATCGGCCTCCACCCGGAAGCGGCGGTTGAACTCCTCGGACTCCAGCTGCTGACCCCCTGCGGTCAGCCCGACCCGCCCCAGGATCGACTCCGGGCCGATGCGGACGGCGCGCGGGACCGGTACCGGCAGCTCCACGGCGATCGCCACCTCGCGCTGGGTGTCGTAGGTCACCCGACGTCCGTGCTGACTGCTGCTGCGGACCCGGCGCCGTTCGTACCACCACTGGAAGCAGCTGGCCGTGCAGGTCGCCTCCGCTCCGGCGAGCTCGGCCGTGAGCGGGCCCTCGATGCCGTGATCGACCCCGAAGCGTCGGTCACCGCGGGGGGTGGGGGAGAAGCGACCGGCCAGCATCGACGGGGGCCAGCCGCATGGGGAGTCGGTGCGCCGCCAGCTCGGGTCACGTGCGAGCAGCTGTTGCAGCGACTCGCGGATCCGTCGACGTCGCCACCAGCGCACGCCACCGACGACGATCAGCCCGACGACGATCAGGACGATGATCAGCGGCTCGGGGATCGGCAGGGACGAGGGCACGTGCGTTCCTCCCAGTTCGGTGCACGATGGCGCGAACCGTAGCGCGGGCCCCTGCGTGGCCGTGCTGTCTGCCGCGGGCCTCGCCAGCTACCCTCCATCCTCCGCGCAGCCATCCGAAAGGCCGAGCATGGCCACGATCGACGAACTGATGAGCCGGGTCGACTCCCGGTTCCACCTGGTCCACCTCGCCGCCAAGCGGGCCCGTGAGATCAACGCCTACTACGCCCAGCTCGGCGAGGGCCTCGGTCAGCACGTCCCGCCGCTGCTCACCACCGACACCAACAAGCCGCTGTCGATCGCCCTCGAGGAGATCGCCCAGGGCAAGATCGAGGCCGTGCTGCCACGCGCAGCCGCTGCCGAGGACGGCGCGGACGAGCCGCTCACCTTCGTCGAGGGTGAGGGCGACGACGGTGACCAGCCGGCCTGACCGCCGTGAGCTCCCCACTGGCCGGCCGTCGGGTCCTGCTCGGGGTCACCGGCGGCATCGCGGCCTATAAGGCGGCGCTGCTCACCCGGCTGCTCCTCGCCGAGGGGGCCGAGGTCGACCCGGTGCTCACCCGCGGGGCCCGCCGTTTCATCGGTGAGGCGACGCTGGAGGGCCTGACCGGCCGCGCCGTCCGTGATGAGGTGTGGGACGACGTCCCCGGCGAGAACCACGTGGCGGCCGGACGTGCCGCCGACCTCGCGATCGTCTACCCGGCCACGGCCCACACCCTGGCCAAGCTCGCTGCGGGCCTCGCCGACGACCTGCTCACAACGACCCTGCTCGCCGCCGACTGCCCCCTGCTGGTCGCGCCTGCGATGCACACCGCGATGTGGCAGCACCCCGCCACGGTCGACAACCTCGAGGTGCTGCGGCGGCGTGGTGTGCACGTGCTCGGCCCCGATGACGGCGCGCTCATGGGCGGGGACGCGGGGCCCGGACGCCTCGTCGAGCCGCAGGCCGCCCTGGAACGGCTGCGCGAGCTCGCCGACACCGAGCTTGACACCGCTGGCCCCGCGCGCGAGCTCGCCGGCCGCCGGGTGATCGTGACCGCGGGTGGTACTCGCGAACCCCTCGACCCCGTGCGCTACCTCGGCAACCGCTCGTCGGGCCGGATGGGCTATGCGCTCGCGGCCGCGGCGGCCCGGCGTGGTGCGCAGGTCGTGCTGGTCAGCGCTCCCACGGCGCTGGACACGCCCGCCGGGGTCGAGCGCGTGGACGTCACCACCGCGCTCGAGATGCGCGACGCCGTGCTCGCGCGGGTCGACGGCGCCGATCTGGTGATCAAGGCCGCCGCCGTCGCCGACTTCCGCCCGGATCGGGCCGCGGCCACCAAGCTCAAGAAGGACCCACACGACCCCGATGCCGCACCGAGCCTGACCCTGGTGCGCAACCCCGACATCCTCGCCGAGCTCGGCGCCGCCCGCGGTGACGGCCGTCGCCCGGTCCTGGTCGGCTTCGCGGCCGAGACCGACGAGGTCGAGGCCAACGCGCGCGCCAAGCTCGAGCGCAAGGGCGCGGACCTGCTGGTGGTCAACGACGTCTCGTCCGCTGACGCCGGCTTCGAGGTCGACACCAACCGGGTGGTGCTGCTCGACCGTGATGGGGGGCGCTACGAGCTTGAGCTCGCCAGCAAGCCCCAGATCGCCGACGGCATCCTCGATGCGGTCCGGCCGTGGCTGGTGGGGGAGTCCCCCGCCCAGTGAGCGCCGGCCGCCACGCAACCTTGTCAACGTGTCTCGATCAGCTGGCACCGCGTCCTCGCTAGGCTTCGGCGCGACCCGTGCCAGGGACGTCGCTTCAGGAGCCCACGTGCCTCGTCGCTATCTGTTCACCTCCGAGTCCGTCACCGAAGGCCACCCGGACAAGCTGGCCGACCAGATCTCGGACTCGATCCTGGACTCCATCCTGCGGGACGACCCGCACGGCCGGGTGGCCTGCGAGACGTTGGTGACCACCGGCCAGGTCATCGTCGCGGGCGAGATCTCCACCCAGACCTACGTCGACATCCCGCGCGTCGTTCGCGACACGGTGCTCTCGATCGGCTACGACTCCCACGACGTGGGCTTCGACGGCAACACCTGCGGGGTCTCGGTCTCGATCGACGAGCAGTCGCCCGACATCGCCCAGGGCGTCGATCATGCCTACGACGCGCACGGCGAGGACCCGTTCAACCACCAGGGGGCCGGCGACCAGGGCATGATGTTCGGCTACGCCACCGACGAGACCCCGTCGCTGATGCCGCTGCCGATCCACCTCGCCCACCGCATGGCGCAGCGGCTGACCGAGGTCCGCAAGTCCGGTGAGCTGCCCTACCTGCGTCCGGACGGCAAGACCCAGGTCACCGTCCGCTACCAGGACGGGCAGCCGCGCGCGGTCACCGCGGTGGTGCTCTCCACCCAGCACCGCGCCGAGATCGACCTGGCCACCTTCCTGCGTCCCGACATCGAGGAGCAGGTCATCCGCCCCCTGCTGCCCGAGGACGTCGACACCGACGAGCTGCAGATGTACGTCAACCCCACCGGTCGGTTCGAGGTCGGGGGGCCGGTGGCCGATGCGGGCATGACCGGGCGCAAGGTGATCGTCGACACCTACGGCGGCATGGCGCGCCACGGCGGTGGCGCCTTCTCCGGCAAGGATCCCTCCAAGGTCGACCGTTCCGCGGCCTACGCCGCACGTTGGGTCGCCAAGCACATCGTCGCTGCAGGGCTCGCCCGCAAGGCCGAGCTCCAGGTCGCCTACGCGATCGGGGTGGCCGCCCCGGTGAGCCTGAGCCTCGAGACCTTCGGCACCGAGAACGTCGACCCCGACCGCATCCTCGAGGCGGTCAACGAGGTGTTCGACCTGCGCCCCGGCGCCATCGTCGCTGCGCTCGACCTGCTGCGCCCCGGCTACCGCGAGACGGCGGCCTACGGCCACTTCGGCCGCGAGGGCGACCGGTTCACCTGGGAGCGCACCGACCGCGTCGACGCCCTGCGCGCCGCGGCGGACGTCTGATCGCGGCCGTGGCCGGGCCGTGACGGCCGCGCCCGTCGCGTCGACGTGACCGCCACCTCGGCGCGCATCGCCCGGGTGGTGGTGGAGGTCGAGCCGCTCCACCTCGACCGGCCGTTCGACTACGCCATCCCCGACGACGTCGAGGTGGTGGCGGGCCAGCGGGTGCTGGTGAGCTTCGCCGGTCGACGGGTCCGGGGGCTGGTCGTCGCCGTGGCGGACGCGACCGAGGTCGACCCCTCCCGGCTGCGCACGATCCAGCGCGTGCTCGGTGAGCACGTCTGGGTGCGTGCGGAGGAGCTCGAGGTGCTGCGGTGGGCCGCGGCGCGCTTCGGGGCGCCGCTGGCCGACGTGGTGCGACACGCGCTGCCCGACCGGACCGTCGACGTCGAGCGTCGCGCAGCTGCCGCCGGCTGGTTCCCGCCCGGCACGGGCCGCCGGCCCTCGAGCGATCCACCACCGTCCGGTGATGCGCTCGAGCGGGCCTGGGCGCCCTACGGCTCCGGCGGAGGTGAGCTGCTCGCCGCCGTACGCGGTGGCCACGCCTCGCTGCTATGGCGCCCGCTGCCCGGTGAGGACCTCGCCGCGCGGATCGCGGAGCTCGCCCAGCTGGCGCTCGCCGGGGACCGCGACGTGCTGTTGATCGTGCCGGATCCCGCCTCGCCCACCGCCGATGCGGTGGTCCGGGCCGCCGGGGACCTGGCGGTCGACCTGCGTGGCGGCCCGTCACGGCGCCGGGTCTACCGGGGCTGGCTCGAGGCCCGCTGCGGCGTGGCACGGGTGGTGGTCGGCCAGCTCGGTGCGGCCTTCGTGCCCCTGGAGCGGTTGGGGCTGGCCGTGGTGCTCGACGAGGCCAACCCGGCGCTCAAGGCCCGAAGCAGCCCGCACCACCACGCGCGCGAGGTGGTGCTCGAGCGCGCGCGCCGCGCCGGAGGCGTCGGGCTGGCGGTCGGCACCGTCCCCTCGGCGGTCGCGTGGCGGCTGCTGCGCGAGCGCCGGGTGACCCCGGTGCTGCCCGACCGAGCCATCGAGCGTCGTCACCGTCCCCGGATCGAGGTGCGCACCGGCCAGGACCAGCCCCGGGCGCGGCTGCTGCGCGAGTCGACGGCGGCGCTGCGCGCGGCGGTCGGGGCTGGTGCCTATGGGGTGGTGCTCGCTGCGCGGCGCGGGATCGGGGCGGCGCTGGTCTGTGCGGACTGCGGTGAGCGTTGGAGGTGTCCACGCTGTGCGGCATCGCTGTCGGCGCCGCCGGACACCGGCCGTGACGCGGTGCGCTGCGGCAGCTGCGGCTGGGACGCGCCGCAGCCGCCGCCGTGCCCGGGCTGCGGCTCACGCCGGTTCGTGCCCCTGGCTGCGGGCGCGCGGCAGCTCGCTGCGGAGCTCGAGCGCACCATCGATGCCGAGGTGGTCGTGCTGGAGGGCTACGGCCAGCCGGTACCGCCGCCACCGGCCGTGCTGGTGATGACCCGCGGCTCGGCCCTCGACACCCCGCCGGGCCAGGTCGACGCGGTGGTGCTGCCCGACATCGATGCGAGCCTGCGGCGGCCGAGCCTGGATGCGGCCGAGGACACGCTGCGCCTGGCCACGACCTTGGCTGGGTGGGCCGTCCACGGCCGGCGTGACCCGGCCAGCAGCCGCGTCGTTGTCCAGACCCGCGACCCGGAGCATCACGCGATCACCGCGCTCACCGCCTGGGATCCGGGGGGCTTCTGGCGGGCGGAGGTCGCCGAGCGTGCCGGGTTGGGGTTCCCGCCGGTGAACCACGCCATCCGTCTGACCGTCCCCGCGCCGGGCGCCGAGATCGCCGCCGCCGTGGAGGCCGCCCTGCCCGAGGGGGACGAGCTTCTGGGCCCGCTGCCGGCCGAAGGGCGCGACGGCTACCTGATCAAGTCGCGTGATCGCGAGACGACCCTGCGAGCGCTGCGGCCCGTCCGCGAGCGCCTCGGCCGCGAGGACCGCGAGGTGCGGGTCGACGTCGATCCGGTCGATGCGCTGTGAGGGCACCGCGGCCGGAGACGTCGGTGGGGATGGCCCATCGACGTACACTCGCTGTCGAGACCCGAGGAGGTGGCCGTGGGCCAGATGGAGATCCGGATCTTCGGTGATCCGGTGCTGCGTCAGCGCGCGCATGAGGTCGAGGACTTCGATGGACGGCTGAGCAGCCTCGCCGAGGACATGCTCGAGACGATGCGGGCCGCTGAGGGCGCCGGGCTGGCCGCCAACCAGGTCGGCGTGCTCAAGCGTCTGTTCACCTGGGAGGTCCCACACGAGCACGATGACGGCACGGTCAAGCGGTTCGGTGGCGCGGTGGTCAACCCCCGCCTGCTCGACAGCTCGCAGGAGCTCGACGACGGCGAGGAGGGCTGCCTGTCCTTCCCCGGGCTGTTCTACCCGGTCGAGCGTCCATTTCGGGTCGAGATCGCCTACCAGGATCTCGCCGGGGACGACCACAACGTCCAGCTCGAGGGCTACGTGGCTCGTGTGTGGCTGCACGAGATGGACCACCTCAACGGTGTGCTGTTCATCGACCACCTCGCCAAGCACGACCGCCAGGCCGCGCTCAAGCGGATGCGCGAGTACCGCCTGGAACGGGGCCTGGACGAGCCTGCGCGCTCGCGGCCCGGGGGTCTGCTGCTCGGCCGCGGCGGCTGACCTGCGCCCGGCCGTCGGGTCGGCCGACGATTGCCTTAGGGGTGGCGCGCCGCCCGGGGGTAGTCAGCACCAAGGAGCCTGGC
>JBKGZF010000115.1:0-7157 GCA_046545715.1 Nitriliruptoraceae bacterium
TGGTAGACGACCTGGCAGCGGCTCATGGGCTCCCTCGGATGGTCACGAAGCTCGCGGGGGGCTCGTCCACGACGGCCAGCACGGCGGACGGAGCTCAGCGGTCGGTCCGACCACCTCGACGAACGGACAGTGTGGCACCTGCCGGCGTACCGCGTGGGGGCAGCGGCCCGGTCCGTCCGTACACCTACCGTGGGACGACCCCGCTGGCAGTCAGGTGCGCGAGGATCGCAGCGACGCCCTCCTCGGTCGACAGCTGACCGGTGTCCAGCCGCACCTCGGGGTCCTCCGGAGGCTCGTAGGGCGCCGAGACGCCCGAGAAGTCCGGGATCTCGCCGCTCCGCGCCCGCGCGTAGAGGCCCTTCACATCGCGTTGCTCGCAGACCTCCAGGGCGGTGTCGAGGTGGATCTCGACGAAGCCGCCGGCGGGATGGAGCTCGCGCACCTGCGCACGGTCGAGGCGGTAGGGAGAGATGAACGAGGAGAGCACCACCAACCCGGCGTCGTAGAACAGGCGGCATACCTCACCGACGCGGCGGATGTTCTCGGTGCGATCCTCCGGTGCGAAGCCGAGGTCACGGTTGAGCCCGAAGCGCACGTTGTCGCCATCGAGGACGTAGGCAGCGACACCGCGGCTCACCAGTGCGTGCTCGACGGCGTAGGCGAGCGTCGACTTGCCCGATCCGGACAGCCCCGTCAGCCACAGCGTGGCGGGACCGTGGCCGAGCAGCCGTCGACGGTCCTCGGCCCCGACGTGGCCCTCGGCCCGCACGATGTTGCGTGAGCGCGGCTCCATCACCGCTCCCGCAGGAAGCCGCGCTGGACGAGTACCTCGACGATCGCGTCCACGCAGTCCTCGACCGTCATCACGCCCGTGTCGAGGGTCAGGTCCGGGTTGGTCGGCTCCTGGTACTCGGTGGTCACGCCGGGCAGGTGCTCGACCTCGCCCTGATCGGCCGCGCGGTAGAGGCCGTAGGGGTCACGTGCGCGGCGGATCTCCTCGGCGGCGTCGAGGTAGACCTCCACGTAGCGATCGGCGCCGATGAGGTCGCGGATGCGATCACGCACCGCCCCCGCCGGCGCCTGGACCGCGACCAGCGTCACGAGCCCCTGGGAGTTGGCCAGGCGCGCGATCTCGGCGGCGCGACGCAGGCTCTCGGAGCGGTCGGCGTAGCTGAAGCCGAGGTCGCGGCTGATCCCCACCCGCAGGTTCTCGCCGTCGAGACGCAGCACCGTGTTGCCCCGATCGAACAGCCGGCGCTCGAGCGCCTGCGCCACCGTCGACTTGCCGGCACCGGTCATCCCGGTCATGAGCACGGTCGCGGGATGCTGGTCGAGCTGCGCGACCCGTTCATCGAGGTCGATCGCGGACGGCTTGCTCTGCAGGCTCGTCGCCGGCTCGAAGTCCCAGCCGCTCGCGATGCCGGTGATCATCCCCGCACCGACGGTCACGTTCGACAGCCGGTCGACGAGGATGAACGACCCGGTGACCGGGTTCACCTGGTAGGGGTCGAACAGCAGCTCGCGGTCGACCGATACCGAGCAGTGGGCGACGTCGTTGAGCCGCAGACGTTCCGCCGGGATCCGCTCGAGGTTCTCCATGTCGACGCGGTCGTGGATGCCGCGCAGCGAGGCGTTGGACACCCCACCGACCGACTGCAGCAGCAGCTGGCGACCCGCCACCGCCTCGTCGGTGGACATCCACACCACGGTGGCCTCGACGTCGTGTGCCCGCAGCGGCTGATGGTCCGCATCGACCAGCAGATCACCACGGGAGAGATCGATCTCGTCCTCGAGGGTGAGCGTGACCGCCTGACCCGGCCCGGCGATGTCCAGGTCGCCGTCGAAGGTGACGATCCGCTCCACGCGCGAGCGGACCCCGGAGGGGACGGCCACGACCTCCTGGCCAGGACGCAGCACGCCGGAGGCGATCGTGCCCGAGAAGCCGCGGAAGTCGCGATCGGGGCGCACCACCTGCTGGATCGGCAGTCGCAGCCGCTCGAGGTCGACCGTCGCCGCCACATCGACCGACTCGAGGTGGATCAGCAGCGGTGGCCCCTCGAACCATGGCATGTGGGACGATGGCTCGACGACGTTGTCGCCCTCGAGCGCGGACATCGGCAGGAAGTAGGGGGTGTGCACCCCGAGGTGGTGGGACATCGCCAGGTAGTCGTCCACCACCTCGTCGAAGCGGTCCTTGGACCACCCGACCAGATCCATCTTGTTCACCGCGACGACGACGTGCTGGATGCCGAGTAGCGAGGCGATGTAGGTGTGCCGACGGGTCTGGTCGAGCACGCCGTAGCGGGCATCGATCAGGATCACCGCGAGCTCCGACTGGGATGCGCCGGTGACCATGTTGCGGGTGTACTGCGCATGGCCCGGCGCGTCGGCGATGATGAACTTGCGCTTGTCGGTGGAGAAGTAGCGGTAGGCGACATCGATGGTGATGCCCTGCTCACGCTCGGCCTTGAGCCCATCCATCAGCAGGGCGAGGTCCACCCGGTCGCCGGTCGTGCCCGAGACCACCGAATCGGACTCCAGTGCCTGCAGCTGATCCTCGTAGATCAGGTTGGAGTCGTGCAGCAGGCGCCCGATCAGCGTCGACTTGCCGTCGTCGACGCTGCCACAGGTCAGCAGCCGCAGCAGGTCCTTGCGCTCATGCTCGGCGAGGTAGGCCTCGACGTCGGTGGCGATCAGTGCCGACTGGTGCGCCATCAGAAGTACCCCTCGCGCTTCTTCTCCTCCATCGAACCGCTCTGGTCGTAGTCGATGACGCGCCCTTCGCGCTCCGAGCGGGTGGCGAGCAGCATCTCCTGGATGATGTCGGGCAGGGTCGTGGCCTGCGACTCGACCGCACCCGACAGCGGGTAGCAGCCGAGGGTGCGGAAGCGCACCCAGCGCTCCTCGGGCTCCTCGTCCGGCTCCAGTGGCAGACGGTCGTCATCGACCATGATCAGCGTGCCCTCGCGCTCGACCACCGGACGCGGGGCGGAGTAGTACAGCGGGACGATCGGGATGTCCTCGAGGTAGATGTACTGCCAGACGTCCAGCTCCGTCCAGTTCGACAGGGGGAAGACCCGGATCGACTCCTCGCGGTTGACCCGCGCGTTGTACAGCCGCCACAGCTCCGGGCGCTGGTTCTTCGGATCCCAGCGCTGATGACGATCACGGAACGAGAACACCCGCTCCTTGGCGCGCGAGCGCTCCTCGTCGCGACGGGCGCCACCGAACACCGCGTCGTAGCGACCCCTGGTCAGCGCCTGCTTGAGCGCCTGGGTCTTCATCACGTCGGTGTAGTGCTTGGAGCCGTGGTCGAACGGGTTGATCCCCTGCTCGAGCCCCTCCTGGTTGGTGTGCACCAGCAGCTCGAGGCCGAGCTCACGTGCCGTCGCGTCCCGGAAGGCGATCATCTCGCGGAACTTCCAGGTCGTGTCGATGTGCAGCAGCGGGAACGGCAACGGCCCGGGATAGAACGCCTTGCGGGCCAGATGCAGCATGACCGAGGAGTCCTTGCCGATCGAGTACAGCATCACCGGCCGCTCACACTGCGCGACGGCCTCGCGCATGATGTGAACGGCCTCGTCCTCGAGCTGCCTGAGGTGGGTGCGACGAGGCAGGTCGATCAGCTGCTGGTCGGTCACTCGGATCGGCTCCGGACTGGGCGGGGATGCAACGACCGTGGGCAAGGTAGCCGCCGGGCGGCGCGCTCAACCGGGATCCCGCTCGCGACGACCGGCGTCCGGTACTCAGCGCTCAGGGTGGTAGCCCCAACGGGTCTGCGCCAGCCGCTGCCAGATCTCGCGCGAGTCGTCGAGCGTGGGCTGCTGGTAGGAGTAGAGCGAGGCGCCGTCGAGCCCCATCGCGGCACGCACCTGGGCCAGCGCGCCATCGGGCCGGTTGAGGTAGCCACCGATGCCTGGCACCACCTCGATGTCGACCCCGGAGGCAAGCGCGCGCTCGTAGGCCAACCACTCGTCGAACCAGTCCGCCTGCTGATAGCCGGTGTCCTCGTCCTTGTGCTCCCGGAAGTAGTTCATGGGCATCACCGCATCGACCGCGCCTCTCCGCGCCCACACGTCCCAGTTCTGGAGTACGCGCCGGTACGGCGTCGAGCGGCGGAAACCCGCCCGGTCGGGGGTCGGTGGCCCGTCCTTCCAGGTGATCACCGCTGCCGAGAGCTCGACATCGCTGTCGACGTCATCGATGGCGTCACGCGCCGTGTCGATGATCCGTCGGGTCTGGGCACGTCGCCACCGGGTCCACTCGCGGTCATCCTCGTCCGGGATGCCGCTCGCTTCGGTCTTGACCCGGTAGGCCCGCAGTGCGCGCGGGTTGTAGCCGTGATCGGCCGAGGGGTAGCGCACGTAGTCGAGGTGGACGCCGTCGAGCGGGTACTCGCTCACGAGCTCACCGACCACCCGAGCCACGTGCCGTCGGACGGCCGGGACCCCGGGGTCGAGGTACTGGCTCTTCGCCTCATCGTCGGGATCGGACCAGTCCTCGTCCCGCGTCTTGGTGACCCAGCGATCGCTCGGATCGGCGAGGTGGCCGTGCTCGACCGCGAGCCAGCCCTCGGGTGCGGACAGGTCCTCGTACACCCCGTGCCAGGTGGGCGCGACGCTGAACCACGCGTGCACCTCGATGTCCCGGGCGTGCGCCGCGGCGATCAGCTCGTCGAGCACGTCGTAGCCGACGGCGACCTTCGGGTCCGGCGTCGCCGGCAGCACCGAGGAGTCGTAGTAGGCGTCGTGCCGGCGGATGACCTGCGCGATCACGGTGTTGGCATCGGCCGCAGCCAGCTCATCGACCAGCCGCTCGATCCCGCGGCGCGTCTTGAGGGTGTCGTCGAAGAGGTGGACCCATGCCGCACGCGTACGACTGGCGTAGGCGTCATCGTCCGCGGGGCGCTGCTCGGGCCGTTCGAGCAGGTCCTGGGCCACCAGCTCGCTCGCCGAACGGGTCGTGAACGAGGCCATCTGGGCGCGTGTCACCGCGCGCGTCGGCGCGAAGGTCGTGGCACTGGTGCCGGTGGTGATGCCGGCGCCGACCAGCCGACCGATCGCCACGGCGTGGGTGCTGCCGGCGGTGACGTCCTCGAACTGCTCGGTCGAGCCGTCGTCCAGCGGTGCGTCGTAGGCGAACTCGAAGGTCCGGCTGAGGATCGAGGCCATCTGCTCGCGGGTGATCGACCGGTCAGGCTCGAAGGTGGTCGCGCTCGTCCCGGTGACGATCCTGAGCTCGGCGATCAGGTCGATGTCCTGCTCGAAGACGTGGCCGTCGGTGTCCTCGAAGCCGGCCGCGGTGACCTCGTCGGGCGCGTGGCCGCTGGAGCGCAGCAGTCGCGCGATCATCGCCGCGGTCTGACCGCGCGTGACCTCGTCTGAGGGCGCGTAGCGCGCATCGTCGAGCCCCTCGACCAGCCCCCACCACGCCGCACAGTCGATCGCGGCCCGATGCGGCGAGGTGACGGTGTCCTCGAACCCGGTCGCCGGCACGTCGCGGGAGGGGCATGCCGTCGCCGTGCTTTGAGCCGCTGCCGTCCCCGGAAGCAGCCCCGTGATGAGCAGCGCGACGACGGCTACACGTAGGGCTCGGCCACCACGCACGGGACGTCCAGTCGTCAAAGGGCCGCGGTCCATCATCAGCCCGAGCGCCGCAGCGGTCGCGCTCGGGTCAGCGGTCGTGCTCAGGTCAGCGGTCACGCTCGGGTCAGCGGTCACGCTCGGGTCAGCGGTCACGCTCGGGACTCCGGGTTGAGCGTATCCCCGTCTCCGGCGCCCCTTCCGGCGACTACGCCTGCTCGGCGCCGTCGCCCTGCCGTCGGGATCGCCGTGTGTCGTGCCCACCACCTCGAAGCAGCAGCAGTGCGCCGACGACGATCAGGGCGATCGGCACCACGAAGCGGCCGAGGTCCAGCGTGCCCATCAGGGTCGACACGCCGACGATGACCAGCACCCCACCGGGGATCAGCGGCCACCACCACCCGGCCTTGGCCTCACCCAGCCCACGGTTGACCACAGCGATGGCCAGGAAGCCCAGTCCGAGTCCGAGCACGACCGCCTCATCGGGGCCGTCTTGGGCGGCGACGACCAGGCCGGCGCCGAGCCCGGTCAGGATCGACCCGGGGACGAGGTAGCCGTAGCTGCGCGTGAACGCGTAGGCGATCAGGAACCCGATGCCGAGCAGTCCGACGATCACCTCGCCGCCGACGTCGGTGGTGAGGATCAGCAGCAGCGCGGTGCCGATCGCGATCAGGATCAGCCCGAAGACGCGGTTGGAGGCCATGGTTGCGCTCCGTTCGATCCAGCGGCCGGCACGGCTTCTGCCGTCGCGGCCTAGAAGGTCTAGAAGGTCACGACCCGCTCGGCTTCGAGCGTCCAGTCTGCCAGCTCCTCCATCGAGGAACGGTGGGATCCCTCGACCAGTTGCTCCTCGGAGATGGCCCTCGCGTCCAGGCAGGTCCCGCAGCAGCCGACCTCGCCACCCTTGCGCGACACACTGCGGATCATCCGGTCGAGGTGGTAGTACCCGTCGGGCAGCTGCTGACCGTCGACGGCCGCGCCGACGGCGTCACCCATCAGGAACAGCCGAAGCTCGACGTCGTCGCGCTTGACGAGCGTGGCGGCAAGCCGCAGCGCGTTGAAGGGCAGCTCCGAGCCGTACGGGGGACCGTTGACGATGATGAGCACCTGCATGTGGGGCTGTCTCCTCGATCGAGGTGGTGGCGTGGGCAAGTGGACACGGCCGCGGTGGGCGGTCACGACCCGGTTGGGCGCTCGTCACGGGCCGGTCGTCTCGGGCCTGGTCGTCGCGGGCCTGGCCGTCGCGGGTCAGCCGATGCGCGGCCGGCCGTGCGGGGCCCATCATCGGCGGGCACTGTGGTGCGACAAGGGCCGAACGGCACCGATCCGGAAACCTCGGTCCACAACCGGCTCGGTCCGGATCGTGGCGGGCTGCACAGGCGTGGCATGCTGTGTGGTGCTTGACGGAACGAACACACGTTCGATACTGTGCGGATCCACCTCAGGGAGCCTCGATGACTGCCACCCGCAGCCGCCACCGGCCGGCCCGCGTTCGACGTGGAGCGGCCGGTTCGAGCGCGCGGGTGGATGGCCTGCTCGGGGGCTGGCCGACAGCCGCCGCGGCACGGCGGGTGC
>JBKGZF010000116.1:0-7056 GCA_046545715.1 Nitriliruptoraceae bacterium
AGCGGGCGCTGCGCGGGGCAGGATGACCGCCGCGCGGCGATCCTCACTGGTGCCGCGAGATCACCGCCACCTCGACGTGGACGAGGTCGGGCGGGGCCGCCAGCACCTCGACGATGCGATCGGCGACCTGCTCCGGCTCCAGGCCGATCTGCTCCGCGCGCTCACCCAACGAACGTGCCGTGTCGTGGTCGGAGCTCGCGAACATCTCGGTGCGCACCACCCCTGGTGCCACGATCGTGACCCGCACGCCGTGTTCGGAGAGCTCGCGACGCAGGCCCTCCGAGAGCATGTGCACCGCCGCCTTCGACGCCGCGTAGACGCCCATCGGTGCCGAGCCCAGCCGCCGCCCCGACATCGACGAGAGGTTGACGACGTCGCCGTGCCCAGCGGCGCGCAGGTGCGGGATCGCGGCCTGGGTGGCGTGCAGCAGCCCGCGGACGTTGACGTCGAAGGTCAGCGACCAGTCGTCGGGGTCGGCCTCCTCCACCAGCCCCGGCCGCAGCACGCCAGCGGCGTTGACCAGCCCGTCGAGACCGCCTAGCTGCTGCGCCGCGGTCGCGACCGCCTCCTTGGCTGCCCGGGGGTCGACCACGTCAGCGGGCACCGCCACACCGTCGAGCTCACGGGCCAACGCCGCGATGCGCTCCTCACGTCGGGCCAGCAGCGCGACCCGTCCCCCGGCCGCCACGACCGCGCGCGCGGTCGCCTGGCCGATGCCGGCCGAGGCGCCGGTGACCAGCACGCGTCGGCCCTCCAGCCTGGCGGTCACGTCACCTCCGTGCGGATCGGGTCAGCAGCGGTGTGACCGTAGCGAGTGGCCACGTCCGTCGTGGACGGCGGCGACAGCGACTACCTTGCCCGGCCCGAGCCCGATGCCGCTTGGACCCGAGAGGCCCAACGCCGTGTCCCCAGCCCTGCTGCAGCGTCCGCCAGCCCTCGATGCCCCGGCCGCCGATCACGGCTGTCGGCCGTGAGCCTGCTGGGCCCGCTCGCGGCCGTCTTCGGCCTCGCGGCCCTGTTGCCGCTGCTGGTGCGCTGGCTCGACCGCGACGCGGGCTACCTCGGGGCAGCGGTCCTGGTCGGCGCCGGCGCGTGGCTCTCGGCCCCGATCCGCACCGTCCTCGACGGACAGGCCGTCAGCGAGGCCATCGTGTGGCTGCCCGCGGTCGACGTCGAGCTCGCTCTGCGGCTGGACACGCTTGGGCTGTTGTTCGCATGGATCGTGCTCGGCATCGGGGCGTGCGTCCTGGCCTACTCCGCGCGCTACTTCCCGGCGCAGAGCGCGAAGACCTCACGCTACCTCTCGCTCCTGACCTTCTTCGCGGCGTCGATGCTGGGCCTGGTGCTCGCCGACGATGTGATCTGGCTGTTCGTCTTCTGGGAGTTCACCAGCGTCTCGAGCTTCTTCCTGATCGGCGGGCTCGGCGAGGGCAAGGCCGGTGCGACACGGGCGTTCATCGTCACCGCGGTCGGCGGACTGGCGCTACTGGCCGGGCTGCTGCTGCTCGGCGTCGCGGCGGGGACCACCTCGCTGCAGGCGATGCTCGCCAGTGGCGAGGCGATCCTCGACTCACCGCTCATGCCCACAGCGATCGTGCTGCTGCTGCTCGGCGCCTTCACCAAGTCGGCCCAGTTCCCGTTCCACTTCTGGCTGCCGGGGGCCATGGTCGCGCCCACGCCGGTGAGCACCTACCTGCACGCGGCCACGATGGTCAAGGCCGGCATCTACCTGCTGTTCCGCTTCACCCCGCTGTTCGGTGGCGAGCCGCTGTGGCTCTACCCGTTGGTGCTGATCGGGCTGCTGACCGCGGTCTTCGCCGCCGTCGTCGCGATCAAGGCCGATGACCTCAAGTCGCTGCTCGCCTACTCCACGGTCAGCCAGCTCGGGCTGCTCACCGCGCTGATCGGCATCGGCACGCCGCTGGCGCTGGCGACCGCGGGGCTGCACACCCTCGCCCACGCCCTGTTCAAGGCGACGCTGTTCATGACCGTGGGCATCATCGACCACGAGACGGGCACCCGCGACCTGCGCGAGCTCGGCGGGCTGCGCCGCCAACTGCCGGCGACCGCCCTGGCCGGGGGGCTTGCGGCGGCCTCGATGGCGGGGCTGCCACCGCTGGTTGGCTTCGTCTCCAAGGAGGAGGCCTTCGCGGCCTTCGCCGGGGCGGGCGGGCCCGCCTGGTTGGCACCGACCGCCACGACCCTGGCGGTGCTCGCGAGCATCGGCACCGTCACCTACAGCGCCCGCTACTACCTGCGCACCTTCGAGGGACGGGTCACCTCGCCCGCGCACCGACCCCCGCTATCGTTCGACGCCCCACCGCTGGTCACCGCCGTCCTCGGGCTGCTGCTCGGCGCGGTGGTGCCGGTGCTCGACGAGGTCGTCAACACCGTCAGCCGTGACACCACCGGTGTGCGCTACGACCTCCACCTGGCCCTGTGGCACGGCCTGACCCTGCCGCTGGCGCTCTCGGTGGTCGTGGTGGGTACCGGCGCCCTGCTCGTCTGGCGTGCGCGCGAGGTCGAGCGGTTCCAGCGACGCGTACCGGGACCGTCCGGCGACGGCGTCTACGACCGGATCTACGCCGCCACCCTCGCCCTCGGCGAGGTGATCGGTCGACCCGCGGCCAGCCATCGCATCGGTGTGCACGTCGCGCCGGTGCTCGCGGGTGCCCTGGCCGTCGGTGCGGTGGTCACCCCCGCTGTGCTCCCGGCGACGCTCGGTGCGTCCTACTCGCCCGGTTTCGGTGACTGGCTCACGGTCGCGCTCATCGCCGGTGCGGTGCTCGGGGTGACCACCGCCCGCACGCGCCTGGGTGCCGTCGCCACACTCGGACTGACGGGCTTCCTGATCGCGCTGTGGTTCGCCCAGCTCGGCGCACCCGACCTCGCCCTGACCCAGCTGTTGGTCGAGACGCTCACCGTCGCGCTGGTCGTAGTGGTCTTCCGTCGTCTGCCCCACGCCTTCGCCCAGGGCGGCCGCCCCCGCCAGCTCGGCGCCGCGGTGATCGCCGTCGGGGTCGGCTCGGCTACGGCCGTGCTCACCTACCTGCTCACCGGCCGGCGTGGGCGTCCGGACGTCGCCGAGACCCTGCTGGAGCGTGGCCCGTCGCTGACCGGCGGCGACAACGTCGTCAACACCATCCTGGTCGACTTCCGCGCGCTAGACACGCTCGGTGAGATCACCGTCCTGGCCGTGGCCGCCGCCGCGATCGTCGGGCTCGTGCGCTTCTCCGCGGACCGTCCGGTGCCCGAGCCCGACGAGGTGGAGGTCGACCCCGACGAGCACGTCCGCCGCTGGGGCGGTGCCGGGATGATCGACAGCTCGGTGCTGCGCACCGGCAACCTCGTGCTCGCGCCGCTGATGGTGCTCGCCTCGCTGTGGCTGCTGCTGCGGGGGCACAACGTGGTGGGTGGTGGCTTCATCGGTGGGCTGACCGCCGGCGCGGCCGTCGTACTGCTCTACTTCAGCCGCGGTCACGAGCGCATCTGGCAGAGCCGGCTGCTGCGCACCCTGCCGCTGGCGGGAGCGGGCGTGGTCGTGGCCAGCGGCTACGGCCTGGCAGGGATCGCGGTAGCGGGCTCCTACCTGGCTGGGGGCAAGCTGCCCCTGCCGCTGGTCGGTGAGGTCGCCGCCTCGCTGGTGTTCGACGTCGGGGTGTACCTGATCGTCATCGGCATGATCGTGGCGATCCTGCGCCACCTCGGCCAAGGACTGCCCGAGGAGCCCGAGGTGCCCCGCGGCGCGCCGCCTGAGGCTGATCCTGACCCTGACCAAGCCGAGCCTTCGGAGCACGAGGTGCCCGTAGCGGCCGATGCGACGGAGGTGAGGCGATGACCGCAGCCCTGATCGTCGGCATCGTCGCCGCCGGCGGCACCTACCTGATCCTCCAGCGCGGGCTGGTGCGTGTGTCGCTGGGCTTCGTGCTGCTCGGGCACGCCGGCACGACGCTGCTGCTGGCGGCCGCAGGTCCCGCCAACCGGGCGGTGCCCTTCGTCGGGGACGACGGCCCCACCGCTGCCATGGCCGACCCGCTGCCCCAGGCCTTCGCCCTGACCGCGATCGTCATCGCCTTCGCGATCACCGCCTTCCTGCTGACGCTCGCCTTCCGCGGACGCGACGTCCTCGGCCACGACGACATCGAGGATCCCAACCTCCCCGACGAGGAGGACACGGGATGACCCTGGTGATCGTCGCTCCGCTCGCGGTCCCCCTGCTGGCCGCGGGCCTCGGCATGCTGCTGCGCAACCACCTCATCGCACAACGGGCGCTCACCATCGCCGCGCTGACCGGCAGCCTGGCCAGCGGCGTGTCGCTGATCCGGGCGACGGACGACGCCACCATCGCAACGGCGGTCGGTGGGTGGCCCGACGGGCTGGCGATCGTGCTGGCGGCCGACCGCTTCACCGCCCTGATGATCAGCGTCGCAGCCACGATGGCGCTGCTGGCGACCGCCTTCGCGATCGCCCGCAGCGAGGACGACCACCAGCTGTTCCACCCGTCGGCAGCGGTGCTGGTCGCCGGGGTCAGCGCCGCCTTCCTCACCGCCGACCTGTTTAACCTGTTCGTGGCCTTCGAGATCATGCTGATGGCCTCCTACCTGCTGCTCACGCTGCGCGGCGGACGTGGGCAGGTGCGTGCGGGCGCCATCTACGTCAGCGTCAACCTGCTGGCATCGACGGTGTTCCTCATCGGGGTCGGGCTGACCTACGCGAGCGTCGGCACGGTCCACCTCGGCGAGCTCGCCGGCCTGACCGAGCGCTCCCCCGCAGCGGTGGTCGGCGTCGCGCTGGTGATGCTCGCAGCCGGCGTGAAGGCGAGCCTGGTGCCCCTGCACGGCTGGCTGCCGCGCGCCTACGTCCACGCCGGCCCGGCCGTGACCGCGCTGTTCTCCGGACTGCTCACCAAGGCCGGCGTGGTGGTGCTCTTCCGCCTCTACAGCGTGGTGCTCGACGGCGACCCGACCGTGCAGCCGCTGTGGCTGATCGTGGCCATGGTGACGATGGTCATCGGCGTGCTCGGCGCCGTCGGACGCGGTGACGTCCGCGGGATCCTCGCCTTCCACATGGTCAGCCAGGTGGGCTATCTGATCCTGCCGCTGGGGATCTGGACGGTGGCCGGAACCACCGCCGGCATCGTCTACCTGCTGCAGTACGTGTTCGTGAAGGGCGCGCTGTTCATCGCCGCCGGTTCCGTCGAGACGCTCACAGGCACCGGGCGCCTCGCCGAGCTCGGCGGGATGCTGCGCACCCGTCCCGCGATCGCGCTCGGCTTCCTGTTCCCCGCCCTGGCCCTGGCCGGGATCCCACCGAGCTCGGGCTTCGTCGGCAAGTTCCTGCTGGTGCTCGCGGCCTTCGACGCGGGCACGCTGCTCGCCGGCGGGGTCGCGGTGCTGGTGAGCCTGTTCACGTTGCTGTCGATGGTCAAGATCTGGAACGGGGTGTTCTGGGGCGAGCCCACCCACCAGGTCCAGCACGAGCCGGCCGCTGGCGACCTCGCACTGGCCGTCCCCGCCGGCGGCGCCGGCGACGACGAGGACGCCCACCACCCCACGCCTCCCCCGGCGCTGCGTCGGGGTCGACTGACCGGCCTGGCCGGACCCGCCGTGCTGGTGGGGGCCGCGACGATCGTGCTGGGGCTCGGCGGCAGCTGGCTGCTGGACCTCGCCGAGCCCGCGGCGCGGTCGCTGCACGAGCCCGCCACCTACGTCGAGGCGGTGCTCGAGCCATGATGCGACGGCTGACCCAACCACTGCGGATCCTGCGCTTCGTCCTGGTCTTCCTGCGCGAGCTGACCATCGCCAACGCCCGCGTGGCCTGGGAGGTGATGACGCCCGGGCTCTCGCTGCATCCGGCGATCGTCCGCGTGCCGACCCGGACGCGTAACCCCTGGGAGCGCACGGCGTTGGCCAACACCATCACCATGACCCCCGGCACGCTCACCCTGGAGGTCGACGAGATCACCGGCGATCTCTACGTCCACTCGCTCTACGTCCATGACCGCGAGAGCTTCCGAGAGCAGATCGGTGCGCTCGAGGCGGTCCTGCTGGAGGCGATGCGATGACCGTCACGCTGGTCTGCTACGTGCTCCTGGCGATCGGCTTCGGGCTGGCGCTGATCCGTGCCGTGATCGGCCCGACGGTCGCTGACCGGGCCGTCGCCGCCGACGTCGGCCTCTACGTGCTGATCGGTGGCCTGGCGGTGATCGCGGCCGCAACCGGTGCCGCGCAGTTCGTCGACGTCGCCCTGATCGGCACGCTGCTGGGCTTCCTTGCCACGGTCGCGCTGGCCGCGCTCGTGGGACGGGCGCGCTGATGCCGGTCGTCGCCTACGCGCTCATGCTGCTCGGCTCGGTGCTGATCCTGCTGGCCGGGGGTGGGGTGCTGCGCTTCCCGGACGTGTTCACCCGTGCCAACGCCGCGACGAAGGCAGCCGGGCTCGGACTCGCCTGCGTGCTGCTGGGCGTCGCCGTGGCGATCGGGACCTGGGAGGCGGGCATCAAGCTGGGGCTCGCCGCGCTGCTGCAGTTCGCCAGCGCACCGATCGCGGGGCACGTGATGGGCCGCGCCGCCTACCGTTCGGGCGCTCCCCTGGCGCGCTCCACCCACTTCGACGACCTCGCCGAGACCGTGGAGCGGCGCGACCCGGATGAGGCTCGGCGCTAGGCGGCCGCGCCGTCGTGCGGGGCGACGATCACCAGCACCTGTTCTGCGTCCACCTGCTGGCCAGGCTCGACCGCGACCTCGGTGACCGTGCCAGCGACCGCGGCGGTCACCCGGTGCTCCATCTTCATCGCCTCGAGCGTCACCAGGCGCTGCCCCTCCGCCACGACGTCGTCGACGGCGACCGCGACGTCGGACACCGTGCCGGGCATCGGCGCCAACGTCGCACCGTGGGGCAGTTCGCGACGGCCGGTGGGCAGCCGCGGCACCTCGGCCAGGCTCACGCGGCGACCGTCGAGGTCGACCTGGACGGCGCCGTCCCCGCCGCTCAGCACCCGGGCACGCCGACGCACCCCCGCCACCTCGACGTCGAGGTGGTCGGGCCCGACCGCGT
>JBKGZF010000117.1:0-7049 GCA_046545715.1 Nitriliruptoraceae bacterium
GCGGCCAGCAGCGCATCCTTGTCGTCGAAGTGGCGGTAGACGGTGCCGGTGGCCACCTGCGCATCCCGGGCGACCGACGCCACGGTCAGCGCGCTCCAACCGCCCGTGGCGATGCGCTGGACCGCTGCTGCGACGATCCGGTCGCGGGTGGCGTCCAGCCGGGCCTGGACCTGCGGGGTGCGTCGGTAGGCCATGCAAGTACTGAACCACGATTCACAACTTACAGCAAGACGTCGCTGGGCGCCCGCGCGCCCATGCGGGTGCGGCGCGCGACGACCTACGGTTGAGCCACCGCACCGAGCCAGCCCTCCCGTCCACCGGTCACCGAGGCCCTGCCATGTCCTACCTGCCCGCTCCCGACCGCTATGACCACATGACCTACCGTCGCACCGGCCGCAGCGGCCTGCTTCTACCGGCGATCTCGCTCGGCCTGTGGCACAACTTCGGCGAGGACCGTCCGCTCGCCACTCAGCGCGAGATCCTGCGACGGGCGTTCGACCGCGGGGTCACCCACTTCGATCTCGCCAACAACTACGGCCCGCCCTACGGCTCGGCCGAGGAGAACCTCGGCCGGATCCTCGCCACCGATCTCGCCGGCCACCGTGACGAGCTGGTGCTCTCGACCAAGGCTGGCTACGACATGTGGCCCGGGCCGTACGGGCAGTGGGGCTCGCGCAAGTACCTGCTCGCGAGCCTGGACCAGAGCCTGAGCCGCATGGGGATCGACCACGTCGACATCTTCTACTCCCACCGCTACGACCCCGCCACCCCGCTCGAGGAGACGATGGGCGCGCTCGACACCGCGGTGCGGCAGGGAAAGGCGCGCTACGTGGGGATCTCCTCCTACTCCGCCGCGAAGACGCGCGAGGCGGCCGCGATCCTCGAGGAGCTCGGCACCCCGCTGTTGCTCCACCAGCCCTCCTACTCCCTGCTCAACCGCTGGATCGAGGCGGACGGGCTGCTCGACACGCTCGATCACGTCGGGGCCGGCTGCATCGTCTTCTCACCGCTCGCGCAGGGGCTGCTCACCGATCGCTACCTCGGCGGGATCCCCGAGGACTCCCGCGCGGCTCGCCCGGCGGCCGATTCGTTCGACACCGGCCTGATCAGCGAGGAGAACCTGGAGCGCGTCCGGGCCCTGGACGCGATCGCACGGCAGCGTGGGCAGTCGCTCGCCCAGCTGGCCCTGGCCTGGACGCTGCGCGATCCCCGGGTCACCTCGACGCTGATCGGCGCCAGCAGCGTCGAGCAGCTCGAGGCGAACCTCGCCGCGCTCGACGGGCCCGACCTCACCGGCGAGGAGCTGACCGAGATCGACCGCTACGCGGTCGAGGGCGGCGTGAACCTGTGGCGTCCACCCGACCTGCCGTGAAGCGGCGAGTCAACGTCCGCCCCCCTCAGGCGAGCGGCAGCGCATAGCGCCAGATCGCCAGGGCGTGCAGCCCGCTGCCGAGCACGACCATGACGTGGAACACCTCGTGGAACCCGAACCAGGCCGGCCACGGGTTGGGTCCCTGCCGGGCGTAGACGACGCCGCCGAGGACGTAGACCAGCCCCCCGGCCCCCAGCAGGGCGACCCCGCCGAGGGAGAGGGTGTCGACGACCCGCAGCAGCGGGATGGCGCCCAGCGCGCCGAACGAGGCGTAGGCCGCGACCGACAGCCATCTGGGGCCCTTGATGGGCGAGGCCGCGACGCCGGCGCCGATGATCGCGATCGCCCAGGCGACCGCGAGGCTCCAGGTCCGCCACGAACCGCCGAGGGTGTGGACGGCCACCGGGGTGAACGTCGCGGCGATGAACAGCTGGATCATCGCGACGTCCGCGCGGGCAAGCCACCGCCGCACATGCGCCGGCCACGCCGGCAGGTGGTAGGTCCCCGAGGTCAGGTACAGCGCGACCAGGCCGGCACCGAACACCGCCGCGCTGGTCCGCGGCAGGCCCGGTGACGCCGCGTTCCACAGCAGCACCGCCACTCCCACGGCCGCCGGGACGGCGGCGCTGTGCACCCAGCCACGCAGCCGGGGACGGTGTCCCGACGCCGGCTGGCTCGCCTGGTCATCGCTGGATGGCACGGGGGATACCTGTCGTGGCTAGCGGTGGCTGCCGGTGTTGCGAAGCGCGTGATCGCCGACGCACCAACCCACGCCCAGCCGACCCACCATCTCCGCACGTGAGCCTAGGACCGACATGCCCACCGCGCAGGCGAGCCGATCGGTCGACACCGGCCGAAGCGGATGACGGACGACGATCTCCTCGACGGGCAGCGTACCTGCCGGCCGGCGTGTACATCTACGTCCCGGGACAGAACGGTCCGCCGACGAGCGCGGATGCACACGCGAGCCCACCGGCGCGCTTCAGCGGCGCTCGTCGAGGCGCAGGAACAGCTTCTCCGCGGTGATCGGCATCGAGGTGATGCGGATGCCGACCGCGTCGTGGATGGCGTTGGCGACCAACGGCGCGACCGGGATCATGGTGTGCTCACCCACCCCCCGCGCACCGAACGGCCCGTCGGGCTGCGGCACCTCGACGATGATCGGCACGATCTCGTCGGGGATGTCGAGCGCGGTCGGCAGCTTGTAGTCGGTCAGGGTCGGGTTGAGCAGCCGTCCCTCCTTATCGAAGCGCAGATCCTCGTAGAGCGCCGTGGCCAGCCCCTGGAGCACCCCACCGGCGACCTGGCCCTCGACCGCCACCGGGTTGATGGCCGTGCCGGCGTCGACCGCGAGGGCGACCTTGCGGACGTGCACCTTGCCGGTCTCGACGTCGACCTCGAGGACCAGTCCGGCGGCGCCCACCGTGTAGTGCACGTTCGGCTTGCCGCCCTGGCCCGTCTCCGGGTCGCTGCGGGTGGAGGTGAACTCGGGCATGAAGCTCCCGCTGGCCACCACGGGCCCGCCCTTGAAGGTCCCGTCGCTGGGGTCCTCGAGCCCTCCGATCACGAAGTCACGCAGCGCGAGCGCGAACTGCGGCGCATCGGTGCTGCGCACCATCTCGTCGTCGAGGTAGAGCGAGGCCGGGTCGTAGCCGGTGACACGGCACACGGTGCCGAGGATCTTCTCGCGCGCCTCGGTAGCGGCCGCGAGCACGGCGTTGCCGCAGCTCCAGGTCACGTGGCTGGCGACGGTCTGCCACTCGTAGGCGTTGCGGTCGGTGTCGGGGGTCTCGACCCGGATCCGTTCGGGCGGGACGCTGAGCACCTCGGCAGCGATCTGGGCCATGGCCGTGAGGTAGCCCTGGCCGATCTCCATCCCGGAGACCGTCAGGTTGATCGAGCCGTCCTCGTTGAACTTCAGGAACGCGGCCGAACCGGCGTTGGGGGGCATCGCCGGCGCCTTCCAGAAGGCGGCGACCCCCTTGCCGACGCGGATGTTCGCCGCAGGTGCGGGCTCCTCCACGCCCCAGTCGATGGCGGCCGCCGCCCGGTCGATCGACTCCAGCAGCCCCGAGGGGTTCATCGACGCGCCGTAGGGCAGCTCGTCGCCCTCGACGATGGCGTTGCGGCGGCGGAGCTCGACCGGGTCGATGCCGAGCTCGTCGGCCAGGCGGTCGAGGTGGGATTCGAGCCCGAAGGTGAACTCCGAGTAGCCGAAGCCCCGGTAGGGACCACCGGGCGGCAGGTTGGTGTAGATGCAGACCGAGTCGAGCCGGACGTTGTCGATGCGGTAGGGCCCGGTCGCGGAGATACCTGCCGCGTTGACCACGTTCGCGCCGTACTCGACGTACGCGCCGGCATCCCAGTGCAGGGTGTGCTCCAGCGCCGTGATGGTGCCGTCACGGCGGGCGCCCATGCGCAGGTGGGCGACCACCCCCTGCCGCTGATAGGTGTTGACGAACTCCTGCTCACGGGTCCAGTGGAGCTTGACGGGATGGCCCTTGACGGCCGTGGCGAGGGCCGCGCCCATGATCTCCATGGTCACACCCGCCTTGCCGCCGAACCCCCCGCCGACGTAGGGAGTGACCACCCGGATGTCCTGATGGGACAGCCCGAGCGCCTCGGCGAACAGGTTGCGCTGGGTATAGGGCGACTGCGACGCGCTCCAGACGGTGAGCCGGCCAGCCGGGCTCATCTGCGCTACGACGGCGTGCGGCTCGATGGCGGCGTGGGCGTAGCGCGGGACGGTGTAGGTGTCCTCGAGCACGACATCAGCGTCGCCGAAGCCCGCCTCGACGTCACCGCGACGCAGCTTGCGCCAGTGCGCGATGTTGGTCCCCGCCTGGGGGTAGAACCAGGGCACATGGGGGTAGTCGGCCAGATCGGGGTGGATCCGCTCGGCATCGTCCTCGAGCGCTGTGACCGGGTCGATGACGGCCGGCAGCTCCTCGTAGGTCACCGATACCAGCTGCGCGGCCCGCTTGGCGGCCTTCGGGCTGTGCGCGATGACCGCCGCGACCTGCTCACCCACGAACCGCACCCGGTCCTGGGCGAAGATGTGGCGGTCCTTCATGTAGAGACCGAAGGTCGCGGGGAACCGCTTGCCCGTCACGATCGTGACGACGCCTGGCACCTGCTCTGCCCGGAAGGTGTCGATCGCCAGGATGCGGGCGTGGGCGTGTGGACTGGCCACGATCTGTGCGTGGAGGAGGTCCGGTCCGAAGTCGAGATCGTCGACGAACGGTGCGGCGCCGGTGATCTTCTCGGCGCCGTCGATCCGGGGCGTGGAACGGGTGACGAACCTGTGCGCTGTCACCTCAGCCCTCCCGTGTGAGCGCGGCCGACGAGGCCTCAGCGGCGGCGAGGACGGCATCGATGATCGCCGTGTAGCCGGTGCACCGGCACAGGTTGCCGGAGATGGCCTCCTGCGCCGCATGGCGATCCGGGTGCGGTTCGCGTGCCAGGAGCTCGACGGCGGACAGCACCACGCCCGGAGCGCAGTAGCCGCACTGGAAGGAGCTCAGCTCCAGCATCGTCTGCTGCAGCTGGCTCAGCCCATCGCTGCTGAGCCCCTCCACGGTGACCACCTCATGGCCATCGACCTCGACGGCCAGCACCAGACAGCTGCGCACGGTCCGACCGTCGAGCAGCACGGTGCAGCTGCCGCAGTCGCCACGCTCGCAGCCGGCCTTGGGGCTCTTCACCCCGACGCGGCTGCGCAGCACCTCCAGCAGCACCTCGCTGGGCTCGACCTCGAGCGGCCAGGGCTGGCCGTTGACCCGCAGCGTGATCGCATGACGCACGGCCTCTCCTCACATCAGTCGCGTGCCGTAAACCGGTCCCCGGTCGTATGCGCGTGCCGTCGCCGTCGTGAGCGCGCGACGCAGCATCACCTCGCACATCCGCAGGCGGTAGCGGGCGCTGGCGCGCACGTCGCTGATCGGCGCCACCTCATCGTCGACGAGCCCCACAGCCGCCTCGATCGCCTCCTCACCGAGCCCCTGCTCGTCGAGCAGCACCTCGATACGTCGCGCTCGCACGGCCGTGGGCGCCACCGCACCGAAGGCCACCCGGCAGGGGTTCGGCCTGTCGGGGGTGACCACGACCGCGACGCTGGCCTGAGCCAGGTCCTCACCGCGGGTACGCGAGAGCCGTGCGAACGCTGCACCGTGCGAGGGATCGGGCTCGGGGAGGCTGAGGTGGGTGACGAGCTCACCGCTGCGGATGGCGGTGCGGCGCGGCCCCTCGAACCACCGGTCGATCGGCACCGTCCTCGCGCCCGTCGGTCCCACCAGATGCACCTGCGCATCGAGTGCGAGCAGGACCGGTCCAGCGTCACAGCTCGGCACCGCAGAGCAGATGTTGCCGACGACCGTGGCCCGGTTGCGGACCCCGACCGAGGCGACCATGCCCGCCATCTCGTGGAGCAGCGGGTAGCGATCGCGCACCAGCGGTGAAGCCAGCACATCGCTGAAGGTCACCAAGCAGCCGATGTGCAGCTCGTCGTCGACGGGTTCCAGGCTCGCCATCCCGGGCAGCCGCTTGAGATCGACGATGATGCTCGGCTGCAGCAGGTCGTCGCGCAGGTTGGCGACCACGTCGGTCCCGCCCGCGAGCGGCACCGCCTGCCCGTCGTTCGCGGCGAGGACCGCGAGCACCTCCTCGAGCGACGTAGGCGCGAGGTAGGTCAGATCGAGCGCGATCGTCATCACAGCTACCGCCGGAGGGTGCGTCTCCGACGCTACGTGCGCCGCCCACGCACGCGTAGGGCACAACGACGCTCGAGCAGGGCCGTTGAGCCCCTCCCCCACCGCGTGTGCATGAGCGGCTGCCCGCGAGCGCAGATTCGCACGCGGGTGCGGCGCAGGGGCCGCGTGGAGGTCAGCCGGCGTCGCCGAACACCTCGTCGGTGTGCTCACCGAGCCGCGGCGGCGGCTCGGGGGGCCGACGCCCCGACCGTGACCACCGCACCGGCGCGCCCGGCAGCTCGAGGTGTCCTGCGGTCGGGTGCTCGACGCGGTCGATCAGCCCCAGGTGCTCGAGCTGCGGCGAGGCGTAGACCTGGTCCATCGTGGCGATGCGGCCCGCCGGGATACCAGCCTCGGCGAAGCGGGCCATCCACTCCTCGACGCTGCCCTCGATCAGACGGGCGTTGATGTCGGCCTCGAGCTCGTCCCAGCTGGCCACCCGATCACGGTTGGTCGCGTAGCGGGGATCGTCGACGTCCAGGCCGACCAGGGGGGCGAAGCGTCGCCACAGGCCCTCGGAGCCGACCGTCACGTTGATCCAACCGTCGCGGCAGGTGAAGGCACCGTACGGCGCGATCGTCGGGTGCCGGTTGCCGCCGGGCTGCGGGATCTCGCCACCGATCGTCCACCGCGTCCCCTGGTAGGCGTGCACCGCCACGGCCGACGCGAGCAGCGAGGTCGTCACCCGCTGCCCTCTGCCCGTGCGCTCACGCTCATGCAGCGCCGCCACCACCCCGTAGGCCCCGAACATCCCCGAGAGCACGTCGGTGATCGGCACCCCGAACTTGGTCGGCTCGCCGCCGACCGGGCCGGTGATGCCCATCAGGCCGGCCTCGCCCTGGATGATCTGGTCGAAGCCGGAGCGGTCGCCGTCAGGACCGCCCTCACCGAAGCCGGTGATCGACAGCACGATCAGCCGTGGGTTGAGC
>JBKGZF010000118.1:0-6997 GCA_046545715.1 Nitriliruptoraceae bacterium
ATCCAGCTCACGGTGACCGGCGGCGCGGACGACGGCTCGCCGCCGACGCTGTCCAGCTCGCCGAGCAGGCTCATGATGTCATCGGGATCGCCGAGCAGCGCCGGCGGTGGCGGCTCCTCGCGTGGATCCTCCGAGGGGATGAGCAGCGCGCTGAACGGCAGCCAGGTAGCAGCGATGGTGTCGTGATCGAACGGCGCCACCAGCGGCCCGACCGTGATCCGGTGCTCTGACCCGCCGTCCACCACGGCGAGCTCACCGCCCGGCTCGACCCCGAGCCCCTCGGCGGCATCGTCGGTCATGGCCAGCTGCCCGGTCTCGGGCTCGACCACGTCCGGCAGGTGGTCCGGGCCATCCGGCCGGCCGAGCGCGACGACGCGCTCACCACCTTCGGTCTCGAGCCCGACGCTCAGCCCGAGCTCGGGCTCGGGCAGGTCGTGCTCCGCCGCTGCGGCGCTGACGTGGTCGAACGCCTCGCTCAGCTCCTCGACGCCGGGGTGACCCGAGGCCTGGACCCGCAGCACCGCCGTCCCGCCGCGTGGCGAGCCGAGCTCGTCCTCGAGCACCTCGGCACCGACGCTGGCCACGAAGGCGGGGCCCGCCGCCGCAGCGAGCCCCAGGAGCGTGGTGGCGACCAGGAGCATCGCTCCGGCGCGCCGCAGCCAGGCTCGTGCCTCCACCCCTGCTCGGCCTCCCCTACCGACGACGTGGTCCGGTCCGCGACGGGCTCGGTCCGGTCAGCCGCGCAACGCCGTCGCCAGCAGCTTCGGCAGCAGCCGCAGCTCACGCGTGGCGTTGAAGCGCGCGAGGTCGGGGATCATCCGATGCGCCGTGCGGTGGGTGTGGAACCACAGGGGCCGCAGCGGCGGACGGAACGGACCACGGACCACGGTCTTCTCCACGTCCTCGAGCAGGAAGGTGTTGTGGACCATGCCCCGACCCGACTGGATGTCGGACAGGTCGCTTCCCGGGTAGGCGCCCCACGGGGTCGAGACGAAGGCGTAGGCCACGCCGGGCCAGTGGTTGAGCACGATCGTGCCGTAGCGAAGCCGGTCGAGCGCCCGGTCGAGCGCAGCAGCGATCTCCGGGTCCTTCAACGACCGGGGATGGATCAGGATCGACGCGGAGAGCGTGCCCCACAGCTGCTCGTTGCAGAAGTCGACGGCTGCGTCAAGGAACCCGGCGGTCGAGCGAGGCGCGTCGAGGCCGACCTCACCGGTCAGCCCGCAGAACGCCTCCTCGTTGAAGGCGAGGTCATCGCGATCGTCCGGGTCGAGGTCCGGGATGAGGGTGAACGGGACCCGACCGTCGTCGGCGCGGCTGAACCACTCGGCCTGGCGGTGGCCCTGGGTGAAACGCTCCCAGCGCTCACGCGCACCGGGATAGAACGGTTCGCGCTCCTCGGCACGCCGCAGTGAGCTGCGCACGGCGTGAAGCAGGTCCCCCCGCCTGGACCAGGCCCGGTGTTGGACGATCATCCGCGGTGATACGCAGTTGAAACCCGCGTTGTTGGTCAGCATCGAGGCGATGTTGTCGCCCTGGAAGGACACCTCGCCGTCGGACCAGGGCCCGGGCACGACGATCACGGGGGTGAGGTTGCCGAGCTCGGAGCTGACGGGCTTGTCGATGCGCGGCTCCCCGCGGCGCTTGCGCTCTGCACCGTCGGCACCGGAGCCGAACACGATCGCGTCGTGGGTGCGGTCCGAGCCGGTGATGTGGATCGCATCGACCTGCTCGTGGTCGGTGAGGTAGCGGCCGACCTCGGAGCCGCCGTAGGCGAGCCGCAGGAAGCCGGCATCCACCAGCGGCTGGAACGCGGCCGCGAGATGCGGCCCGATGCGCTCGTTGGCCGGGTTGAGCTTGAGCATCACCACACGGTCGAGCGCGAACAGCTGGTAGAGGGCGTCCATCGGCCCGATGGAGGAGACGTTGCCCGCACCCAGCACGAGGGCGAGCCCCGGCTGCTCGACGTGATCCTCGCGGTAGATGCGTCCCATCCGCCGCTCGACGTCCTCGGGCGTCACTCCCGGCTGGAGCCGGACCTCGGCGCGGTAGCCCGCGTACAACAGCCGATCGGTGCGGTTGGCCGGGAGCACGTCGACCAGCGTGCGACCGTCGGCGTCGGTGCGGACCGAGGGCGGCTGCGGCCGGCCCGTGCGTGCGATGTCAGCGAGGGTGTCGCGCAGCAGGGCGACCATGCGCAGGGTCGTGGTGGGGCCGTTGCCCCACTCCTCGGCCATCAGCGACGAACGGCGCTGGATGCCCTTGTCGGCCGCCGAGGTGGCGACCCAGTCCCCGGCGACCTCCAGGATGCCGTCCGCTAGCTGCTCGAGCAGCTCGAGCCGCTCGGGGATCCCCGTCCGACACCACGCCGCCGCGTTGCTGCGCAGCGTTGCCAGTGCCTCGTCCAGCGTCTCGGTCGGCGTCGGCGGCATCGCGCCCTGCGTCGACGCAGTCGCTGGCGCCTGTGCCTGCGTCGCGGGCATGTCCGGTGCACCACTCACCGTGACCCTTCCTGCGGCGTTGGATCGAGCCATGAGCCTAGGCGCTCTGCCGCGGCTCAGCTGCTGTGCCCGTCACCGCTCAGTCGGCCCGTCCCACCCCGTGCGTCCAGCTCGCGTGCAGGCCGCCGTAGACCCCGCCCTCGACGATGAGCCGCTCGTGCGGGCCGCGCTGGACCAGCTGCCCCTGATCGAAGACGAGCACCTCGTCGGCCTGTTCGGCGGTGGAGAGCCGATGGGCGATGGTGACGGTCGTGCGTCCGGTGGTCAGCCCGGCCAGTGCACGCTGCAGCCGCAGCTCGGTGGCCGGATCGACCGCCGAGGTGGCCTCGTCGAGCACCAGCAGGTCCGGATCGGCGACGTAGGCGCGGGCGAGCGCCACCAGTTGACGCTCACCTGCTGACAACGAACCACCACGCTCGCCCGTTCGCGTCTCGAGGTGCTGCGGCAGCTCCTCGACCCAGTCCCCCAGGCCGAGCTCCCGGAAGGCGAGCTCCAGCTCGTCCTCGGAAGCGTCGGGACGCCCCATCGCCACGTTCTCGGCGATCGTGCCGTCGAACAGCGCCCCGTCCTGGGGGACCATCACGACGCGCTTGCGCAGCGAGTCGAACCGGATGCGGTCGACCGGCACCCCGTTGAGACGCACCTCACCGGCGACCGGATCCATCAGTCGGGTGAGTAGCTTGGCGAAGGTGGTCTTGCCCGAGCCGGTCTCGCCGACGACGGCCACGCGCGTACGGGCCGGGATATCCACATCGACGTCGTCGAGCACCACCGGGCCGGTGGCCTCGGACGCGGTCTCGCCCGGCCGCGGGTAGCGGAAGACGACGTGGTCGAAGCGGACCGCGATCGGTCCGTCGGGCAGCGCGACGCCGTCCTCAGCCGGGTCGGCGACGTCCGGCTCGAGGTCGAGCACGTTGAGGACGCGACGCCAGCCAGCCACCGCGTTCTGTCCCTCGTTGATCACCTCGGCCGCGACCAGCACCGGCTCGATGAACAGCGCGATCAGGAACAGGAAGGCGAGGACGGTGCCCGCCGAGACCTGGTCGTCGACGCCGAGGATCACGCCGGCGACGACCGCGGAAGCGGTGGCGATCGCACCGAAGATCTCGCCGGTGCCCGAGAACACCGATGAGAGCGACCCGGCGTGGACCGCCGCGCGACGGTGCTCCTCGATGGCGGTGTCCAGGCGCTGCTGGGTGCGCCCCTCGATCCCGTAGGCCTTGACGACCGGCGCTCCGACCACGGTCTCGGCCACCACGCCCAGCAGCCGCCCGATCCGCTCACGGACGAGCAGGTAGGCGCGGGTCAGCCGCCGCTGGAACCAACGTGCTCCCAGGACGAAGGGCACGAACACCACCAGCACGATCAGCGCCAGCCGCCAGGAGTACACCAGCATCACCACGGTCGCGATGCTCAGCTGACCGGCCGCGGTGATCAGGTTCAGCCCCGCCCACTGCATGAACCGGCTGACCTCGTCGATGTCGGTGGTCACCCGCGAGACGAGCCCGCCGCGCTGCTGGGCCGCCTGGTGGAGCATCGACAGATCGTGGATGTGACGGAACGCCCGAACGCGCAGCGACGACAAAGAGGACTCGACCACGGCCGCCAGGCGGTAGTTCATCGCGCCCGACGCAAGGGCCGTGGTCAGCACCGCGACCGCGGCGAAGCCGACGATCGTCAGGACCGTGCCGACCTCGACGCCCGCACCACCTTGCAGCCCATCGTCGATGGTGCGCTGTACAGCGATCGGGACGATCGCCCGCCCGGCCGTGGCGAGCAGCGCCAACAACAGGGTCACGGGCAGCCCGATGCGCAGCTGCGGCGAGAGGCTGACGCCACGCACGACCGTGCGCCATGCCCCCTCCTCCGGCGCGATGTCCTGATCGGGGGCCCGCTGGTCGTCGTGCCGGACGTCTGTGGCCGTAGTCGCGCTCACGTCCCACCCCCGGGGCCACGCTGGCCGGCAGCAGCGACGTCGCGCTCGAGCGCATCGCGCTCGTAGGCGGTCACCAGCTCGGCGTAGGCCGGCTCGGTGGCCAGCAGCTGCGCGTGCGGGGCACGCGCGGCGATGCGCCCATCACGGAGGAACACCACCTCATCGGCGAGCTGGATCGAGCCCTTGCGGTAGGCGACCACCACCACCGTCGAGGGCAGCTGCGAGGCGGCGAGCCCGCGCAGGATGTCGGACTCCACCGATGGATCCACCGCCGAGGTGGCGTCGTCGAGCACGAGCAGGCGCGGCTTGCGCACCAGGGCCCGGGCGAGCGCGATGCGCTGGCGTTGCCCACCCGAGAGCGTCGCGCCCCGCTCGCCGACGGGGGTGTCGTAGCCGTACTCGAGCTCGGAGATGAAGCCATGCGCCTGGGCCAGACGCGCGGCCGCCTGCACCTCCTCGTCGGAGAACCCGCGGCCCAGGGTGATGTTGTCACGGACCGTGTCGTCGAACAGGAACGCCTCCTGGAAGACGATCGCGACGTTGCTGGCCAGCTGATCGCGGTCGAGGTCGCGCAGATCGCGCCCATCGAAGGTGATCTGCCCGTAGTCGGGGTCGAACAACCGCACCAGCAGCGAGGCGATCGTCGACTTGCCCGAGCCGGTCGCGCCGACCAACGCGATGGTGCGTCCCGCGGGCACGTCGAAGCTGACCGACTCGATACCGCGGCTGGTGTCGGCTGCCGCGTTCGCTCCCCCGGCCGGCTGCACCGGATCACGCACCGGGCCAGTGGGCTGCACCGGGCCGCGCCGTGCGTCTGGACCCGCCAGGTCCCCGCGCTCCGGGGCCGGGTGGTGGAAGCGGACCTCGTCGAGGGTGGTCTGCGCACCACCATCACCGTCCGCCGGAGCCTCGCCGTAGCTCATCTCACCGGTCGCGTTGAGCACGCGCGAGATGCGCTCCCAGCCGACCACCGCGCGGGGGAGCTCGCCCAGCAGCCAGCCGAACACGCGCATCGGCAGGGCGACCAGCCGGAAGAGGTAAGCGAACTGCACCAGGTCGCCCGGCGTCAGGGCGCCAGCACGTACCCGGTAGGCCCCGACGAACAGCACCAGCAGGATGCCGATGTTCGGCAGCGCCTCGATCACGGGGTCGAAGAACGCCCGCAGCCGGCCGACCCGGATCATCTTGTCGCGCAGGTCCTCCGAGATGGCGCGGAACCGATCGGTCTCGGCCTGTTCACGCCCCATGGTCTTGACCACGAGCGCCGCATCGAACGACTCGTGGGCGACCTCGGAGACGTCGGCCCGCGCCTGTTGGGCGACGGTCGCCGCGTAGCGCATCCGGCGCTGGTAGTACCAGTTGGCGAAACCGAGCAGCGGCCCCACGCTGAAGCCGATCGCCGCCAGCGCCGGGTCGGTGACCACCAGCAGCCCTGCGGTGAACACCAGCAGCAGCGAGGCGCCGATCACCATCGGCAGCGGTGCCGCCACGAAGAACGCGGATTCGACGTCGGCGTTGGCGTTGGAGAGCAGCTCACCGGTGGGGTGCCGCCGGTGCCAGCGCAGCGGAAGGCGCAGGTACTGCCGCGTGACCTTGCGCCGGTAGGCCGCCTGCAGGGTGAACTGGGCGAGGTAGGCCCCGAGTCGACGACCGACGACACCGGTGGCCTTGACCAGCCCCACCCCGATGATCGCGCCCGCAGCGAGCGCGAGCGCGCCGCGATCGACCCGTCCCGACTCGAACTGCGGCAACAGCACCTCGTCGGTCACCCAGCCGAGCACCAGCGACGAGGCCACGGTCGCGACCGCGAACAGCGCCGCACCGCTGATCCCCACAGCGAAGGGCTTGGGGGCACCCCGCAGGGCGAGACCGATGACGCGCCCACCACGGCGCAGCAACCCGTCCATGGACGGGTCGCGTGGGGTGGGACGTTCGGCTGCGCTCACGGCCACCCAAGGTACCGAGGTCGCAGGGTGTCTCGACATCGAGACACCCTGACCGTCCGGCCCGGGTGGGGCTACGGCGTCTCGAGCACGATCCCCCGCCCCTCGCAGTGCTCACAGGTGTGGCTGAACGACTCGATCAGACCCTGGCTGACGTTCTTGCGGGTCATCTGGACCAGCCCCAACCGTGACACCTCCGAGACCCTGGTCTTGGTCCGATCACGCAGCAGCTCGCGCTTGAGGCGACGCACCACCTGCTCCTGGTTCGCCTTGAGCAGCATGTCGATGAAGTCGATCACGATGATGCCGCCCATGTCGCGCAGGCGGAGCTGGCGCACGATCTCGTCAGCGGCCTCGAGGTTGGTCTTGAGCACGACCTCCTCGAGGTTGGTGTCCTTGCCGCCGGTGAAGCGTCCGGTGTTGACGTCGATGACCTTCATCGCCTCGGTGGTCTCGATGATCAGGTAGCCACCGGAGGGCAGCCACACCTTCTTGCCCATCGCCTTGCGGAGTTGATCGGTGACGTCGTAGGCCTCGAACAGCGACGGCAGCCCCTGGCGTCGCTCGGCGGCCGCGGCGACGTCGACCTCGACGGGCGTCGGGACGCCGTCGTCGCT
>JBKGZF010000119.1:0-6941 GCA_046545715.1 Nitriliruptoraceae bacterium
GGGCATCGACCTCGCGCGGTCGCTGGCGATCTTCGGCATGTTCGCGGTGCACGTCGGCCCTACGGACGCCCAAGGGTGGCTCGGCCGGATCTACGCCGCTCCGCACGGGCGGGCCTCGCTGCTGTTCGTGCTGGTGGCCGGAGCGGGGGTGTCGTTGCTGGCGGCGTCACCTCGGACCTCCACACCGCGCACGCTCGGCTCGCTGCTGTGGCGGACGGTGCTGCTGCTGCCCCTCGGGCTCGCGCTGCAGGAGCTCGACCACGGGGCCGCGGTCATCCTCCAGGACTACGCCGTGCTGTTCGTCGTCGCCGCGGTGGCGGTGTTCCTGCCCGACCGGTGGCTGCTCGCTCTCGCTGGCGTCGCGTTGCCGCTCGGCAGCGTCGGCTTCCTCTGGGGGCACCTCAGTGAGCCCGGGGTGTTCGATCGGGGCGCGGTTGCGCTCTCCCAGCCGGTGGGTGACATCGTCCACGGTCTCGTGCTCTCCGGCCCCTATCCCCTGATCACCTGGCTCGCCCCCTTCCTGTTCGGTATGTGGCTCGGCCGGCGCGACCTGCGCTCGTCGGTCGTCCGCCGTCGGATGCTGGTCGGCGGCACGTTCGTGGCGATCGCGGCCATGTCGACCAGCCGCTTGCTGCGCGACCTGCTCGACGCCAACGGCGAGCCCGCTGGCTGGGAGCATCTGGCCGTCGACACCGCGCACAGCCAGATGCCGCTGTGGCTGATCGGCTCGACGGCTGCCGCGGTCGTGGTCCTCTCCCTCTCGCTGCGCCTCGCTGACGCAGCTCCCGGGTTGGCGCGCCCGCTGGTGCACACCGGCCAGCTCTCGCTGACGGTCTACGTCGGGCACCTGCTCGCGCTACACGCAGCACCGGGGTTGCTGACCTCCGGTGTGGTCACCTCGGCCGCGGCGATCCTCGGTCTCTTCGTCCTGGTCAGCGTCGTGTTCGCACACCTTTGGCGCAGATCGTTCGCCCGGGGCCCGCTGGAGCTCACGCTGCACCTGCCGTGGTGGCGGCGGTGACGCTCGTTGCCTCATCCGATCCACCGAGGCGTCGAGGCGCCGTGCTCCTCGCGGGTCTGCTCCTGCTGGCCGCGTGCAGCCCCGATGGCGATGACGAGGTGGCGCGCGAGCCCGTGGAGGAGCCCGCCACCCGTGACGAGGACGGTGGGCCCCCACCGGCGAGCGACGGGGAGGCCGACCCACCCGATGAGGAGCCCGACGAACAACGCGAGGAACCCGAGCCCTCGGCCCCGCAGGCCCACGGGGTCAGCGCCGGCCACCCCGATGCCGTCGAGGCGGGCATCGAGGTGCTCGAGCAGGGCGGGACGGCCGCCGACGCGGCCATCGCCGCTGCGACGGCCTCGGCCGTGGTCGAGCCGTTCACCTCGGGGCTCGGTGGCGGGGGAGCGGCCCTGGTGCTCGAGCAGGGCGAGCGGCCGCGTGCCTACGACTACCGCGATGTCGTCCCGGCCGACGGCATCCCGCCGTCGAACACCGGGGTGCCCGGCTTCCTCGCCGGCATGGAACGGCTGCGTGTAGAGCACGGCACGCTCGACCTCGACGAGCTGCTGGCGCCGGCGATCTCGCTGGCCGACGGAGCCGAGGTCTCCGGGCTGCTCGCCGAGCGACTGGCGTCGGACGCGGGCGCGCTGCCGGTGGGCGAGCTCGACCAGTACTACCCCGACGGTGCGCCGCTGCCGGCCGGCGCCACCATGGTGCAGCCCGAGCTCGCAGACACCTTGCGCACGATCGCCGAGGACGGCGCGGAGGCGTTCTACGACGGCGAGCTCGCCGCGCGGCTCGCTGGTTCGGTCCCCGGCATCGATGCGGGTTCCCTGGCCGACTACGAGGTGCAGTCCTCGACCCCGCCGAGCGGCACGTTCGCTGACCTCACGGTGATCGGGGCCGCCCCCGCGCTGCCGGGGACGAGCCTGATCCAGCAGCTGCAGCTGGCCGAGACGCTCGACCTCGATGAGCTCGACCCCGGCTCGGCCGACTTCGTCCACGCCTTGGGGGCGTCGTGGCGGATCGCGCTCGCCCGCCAGCAGTGGGAGCTCGGCGATCCGGACTTCGTCGAGGTGCCCGTCGACGAGCTCACCGATGTGGAGCTCAACCGCGAGCTCGCTGACGCGAACGACCTCGCGCTCGACCGGGTGCCCGTGATCGATCCGAACGCGCCCCTGGGTGGGACCGATCCCAACACCACCCACATCACCGCGGTGGACTCCGAGGGCACGATGGTGTCGATGACCAACACCATCACCAACTTCTGGGGCTCACGCGACCATGCGCTCGGCTTCTTCCTGAACGACCACCTACGGCGCTTCGACCTCGGCCAGGGCGGGGTCAACCAGCCCGAGCCCGGCCGTCGGCCGGTGACCTGGAGCCTGCCGACCATCGTCGCTGACGACGAGGGGCGACCCGTGCTCGGGCTCGGTTCGCCGGGCGGGCCGCGCATCCCCAACGTCCTGGCGGCCGCGATCGCCCGCTGGGGGCTGCACGATCAGCCCCTCGAGCAGGTGGTCGAGGCGCCGCGCTTCCACGTTGAGGGCACCACGGTGTCGGTCGAGTCGGGCTACGCGGGCCTGCGCGATGAGCTGCTCGCCCGCGGTTGGACGGATGTCACCGAACCAGTGGGCCGGTTGTACTTCGGCTCGATCCAGGCGCTGGAGATCGACTACGACGCGGGCGAGCTGCGCGGCGCCACCGACCCCCGGCGTGAGGCCGACCACCGGATCGAGCCCGTCGGGTAGCGTTGTCGTCCTCACCTCTTGGGCAGGGACAGTTGGGCTCGGATCACACGACACCGCGCCCCCTCTTCGTCGTTGGTTGTGCCCGGTCGGGCACGACCCTGCTGCAGCTGATGCTGCACGCCCATCCGCGGATCGCGATACCGCCGGAGACCCGCTTCCTCACCGAGGCGTACGCGCAACGGGACCGGTTCGGTGACCTGCGTCGCACCGACCACCTCGACGCCTTGGTGGACTGGCTCTTCTCCGACCAGCAGCAGCGGCTGACCCGGGACCTGGGCCTCGATATCGAGGGGTTCCGCGCCCGCGCCCACCGTGAGGAGCCCACGCTCGGCACGATCCTCGGGCTGGTCTTTCGCATGTACGCCGAACGCTGGGGCAAGCCACGGTGGGGCGACAAGCGCCCGAGCTACTTCCAGCACATCGACGAGCTGTTGCGGCTGTTCCCCGACGCCCAGATCGTCCACCTGATCCGTGACGGGCGCGACTGCGTGGCCTCGCTCAAGCACATGCCCTGGTGGAGCAGCGGTTCGATCGGCGCGATGCACAACTGGGTTGCCGCGATGCGCGTCGGCGCACGCTGCCGGCGTCGCCTGCGCGCCGATCAGTACCACGAGCTGTACTACGAGGATCTGGTCACCGATCCCTCAAGCGAGGTGGCACGGCTGTGCGCCTTCCTCGACGAGCCGTTCGACCAGGCCATGCTCGAGCCGGCCGAGGTGGCCGAGTCGGCGGTGCCCAGGCGCAAGCGCAAGCGGCACCACGCACGCACGACCCAGGGGATCAGTGACCGGGCCGTCGGTCGCTGGAGCGATGATCTCGACCCCTGGGAGCTCAAGCTGATGGAGGCCGTCGCCGCGCGTCATCTGCGCCATCACGGCTACCGCCTGGAGCATCCCCGCCGTCCCGTACCGCCGCCGCTGGCGCTGGCCCGCTACCTGCGACGGGCGGTGCGTCTCCGCGTGGGGCGGCTTCGCCGCCGCATCCACGAGCGCCGCGTGGCCCGCCGCTATCCCTACGAGGTGGCCGCCCGGCTTCCGTAGCCCTCGCGGTAGCGCTGGTCGCAGGCACGAGCTTGCCGTGCGTACGCCGCGCGGTTGGTGGCCTTCGGCCGGCGGGATGCAATGACGCCGCCGCCACCATCGTCTTGAACGGCAACGGGGGAAGGTCACCGACGGCTTGGAGGGAGCCGCGTCCTCCCCTGGACGCAAGGAGGGAGCACCATGTCGTTCACACAGCTCATCGAGGTCGATGGCGTCGACGACCCGCAGGCCCTGCACCAGCTCATGGCCGACTGGGATAGCAAGGAGAAGGGCAGAGCGCCCGGCTACCTCGGCTGTCGGGTCCTCGGTGACCAGGAACGGCCGGGCCACTACCTGATCGAGGTGGACTTCTCATCCCAGGAGGAGGCCAAGCGCAACAACCAGCGTCCGGAGACCGAGGCGTGGGCGAGCAACCTCAAGCAGGTGATCCGGGGAGAGCCCACCTACCGTGACCTCGAGCAGGTGTGCACCACCTACCCGTGAGGCGGGGGACGCGCCACGGGCGGTGTCCAAGCTGGGGCTGGACGCCGCCCGCGGACTCCCGCATCCTGAGGCCGCCGGCCTCGTGGTTGGCCGAGCGGCTGCTCGGTCCCACGCCCGTTGCGCGCGATGTGCGCCGCACCCGCAGATCGATATGACGCAGACATCCACCACCGAGTTCCGCAAGGTGGTCAGTCCCCACCTTGCGTCGCTGTACGGGCTCGCCTGCCGGCTGGCGGGAGACCGGGCCGAGGACGTCGTCCAGGACTGCCTGGTGCGGGCCTACCGCCGCTTCGATCAGCTCAACGACGTCGAGGCGGCGGGTGGCTGGCTGCGTCGGATCCTGATCAACCTCGTCCGCGACGAGGCGCGCAAGGCCGCGCGCCAGGCGGAGGAGGTGCCGGTCGAGTCGTTCGACGAGGGGTACTCGCTCTACCGCCGGATCGCCGAGGAGGATCCGCTGCCGTACTCGGACTCGCTGCACCTCGACTTCCTCTCGTGCTTCACGGTGCCCGACGTCTGGGCGGTGCTCGACCGGCTTCCACCGCATTACCGGACACCGCTGGTGTTGGTGCACATGTACGGCGTGCCCACCAAGGAGGTCATCAAGGCGCTGGACCTGCCCGAGGGCACCGTGCTGTCACAGCTGCACCGGGGCCGCAAGCTGTTCGAGCGCGAGCTGTGGGACTACGCGGTCGAGCACGATCTGCTGACCGAACGGGAAGGGGCACTGCGATGATCTCCTGCGCGCAGGCCGTGCAGCAGCTGTGGGAGTACCTCGAGGACGAGGTGTCCTCGCGGGATCGGCAAGCCGTCGAGGAGCACCTGGCGTTCTGCCGGCGCTGCTGCGGCGAGGTGGAGTTCGCCGAGGAGCTGCGCTCGGTGCTCGAGGAAGCGAGCGAGGTCGAGCTGCCCACGGCCGTGGAACGACGGCTGGTCGGCGTCCTCGATGAGCTCGACGACGAGGCTGTGATCGGGACGGAGGAAGGGCCCGGCGGCGAGAGAGCCTGACGACGTAGGGAGGGGCGCGGTGACACGTGACCTGATGTACAAGGATGAGGTCCAGCAGCTGGTCGCTGACGCCTACGAGGACCTCAACGAGCCCGACGGACCTGCTACCGGTCTCTACGCGACCGAGCAGCTGCTGCGACTGCCAGAACCGGCCCGACGATGGGCGCTGGGGGTCGGCAATCCGGTGCCGTCCGCGCAGCTGCGCCCGGGGGAGGACGTCGTGGACCTCGGCTGCGGTGCTGGCGTCGATGCCCTGCTCGCCGGCATGGAGGTCGGCCCGACGGGACGCGTCACCGGCGTCGACATCCTCGCGTCGATGACAGGACGGGGTGCCGAGCTGGCCGACGAGGCCGGGCTCGACAACGTCTCGTTCGTCACCTGCGAGATGGAGGATCTCCCGCTGCCGGACGACGCGGCCGACGTGGCTATCAGCAACGGCTCGATCAACCTCTCCGCGCGCAAGAGCCGGGTGCTCGCTGAGGCGGCACGGGTCCTGCGCCCCGGTGGTCGGCTGGCGGTCAGCGACCTGACGATCCGCGAGGAGGAGCTGCCGGCCGAGGTGATCACCCACCCTTCTGCCTGGGCTGGTTGAGTGTCGGGCGCCCTGGCGGAGCGTGTCTTCGCCGAGAAGCTCGAGAAGGTCGGATTCACCGACATCACGGTGGTCGAACGTCGAGCGTTCGGTCTGGCCGATGCTGCGCGCTACCCGCTGTTCACCGATGATCTGATCGAGCTGATGGAGCGGCTGCTGCCTCGCCAGCAGCACGACGAGGTCGCCGTCGCGATCACGCTCACGGCGCACCTCCCGGCGTAGCCGGCTGGCAGCTCACCGAGCCGCTGGCCCACCCGTCCCAGCCTGCGAGGTGACGCCGAAGGACCGTCCACGGCCGCCTGCCGCTACCTCGCGCCCGCGCCCGCATCGAGGTAGCACGACAGGACTACCGACGGCCGTCTGCTGCTACCTCGCGGCCACCGCGGCCGCACCACCCGTGGCGCCGCGGCGGCCGCTGCGGTGCCGGCTGCCTACAGCGACGACGGATCGCAGGCGCTGAAGCCGCGATGCGACCCGGGCTTGTGCTCCTGTCCGATGATGCCGTCGCGCGCGCCGGCCGCGATGTGGTGCTGGGCGTACTCCCGGCCGCTGGGTGCGCCGTCGCCGTCGCTGTCGTTGCAGGGGCCAGCGAAGTGTGCGGCGGCGGGAGCCGCACCGCCGAGCAGCAGCAGGGCACAAGCCAGCAGCATGGTGGCAACGAGCCTCTTCATGGTCCACTCCCTCCGGTCGATGAGGCGTACGCCCACGCATACGCGCGCCGCACACCGACCGGTTCACACCCGTGGCCATCTCGACCGACACGGTGCGGTGGGCAGCTACTCCGCGCCCGCCGCGTCGCCCGCCGCCTCCCGCGCTGCGGTGACGAACCGTGCGACGGCGTCGAGGTCCTTGCGGAACCCGCCTCCATCGAGCGGCTCATTGGTGTGGGTCAGCGAGTCCACGCCCGCGGGGCCGACGGCGCGGATCGCGTCGGCAACGTTGTCAGGAGAGAGCCCGCCGGCCAGGATCACCGGCACCTCGACGTTGCGGACCACCTCGGCGCTGACGCCCCAGTCGTGGGTGGTCCCCGCCGCACCGGTGCCGGCGACCTCCTCGGTGACCGA
>JBKGZF010000120.1:0-6929 GCA_046545715.1 Nitriliruptoraceae bacterium
ATCCTCGACATCAACGGCGCGGAGAAGCTGGTCGGCAAGGGGGACCTGCTGTTACTGCCGGCTACCCAGGGCAAGCCCTCGCGGCTGCAGGGCTGCTGGGTCACCGAGCGCGAGATCACCGGCATCGTGGCCCACTGCCGTGAGCAACGCGAGGCCGACTTCGACGACTCGGTCATCCCCCAGGGCGCCGACGCCGATCGTGCTGACGCAGCCCGTTCACGCGATGACTCTTCCGATCACGCGCTGCTGCGTCGTGCCGCCGAGCAGGTGGTCTCGAGCGGGCTCGGCTCCACCTCGATGCTGCAGCGCAAGCTGCGCGTCGGGTTCGCCCGCGCCGGACGGCTGATGGACGAGCTCGAGGAGCTCGGCGTGGTGGGGCCGAACGAGGGCTCCAAGGCCCGCGAGGTGCTCTGGGGCCAGGAGGAGCTCGACGAGGCGACCTCGACCGGGCGGCTGTGAGCGACGCGTCCGGTCGGTCACGGCCCCCGACCGTGGTGAGCGGCTAGCGCCAGCGGAACTCGCCGGTGGCCTGGTCGTGCTCGCCCTTGAGCTGGCGCCGTGCCTGTGTCCACGCGATGCCGCCGCCGACCACGAGCGCGGTGAGCAGCAGCAGGCCGACGCGGTCGCGGGGGGTCTCGGCGATCGGGATGCGGTGGCCCTCGTCCTCGCCCGTGTCCGCCTCGACCTCCTCGGACCCGTCCTCGGCGGCGAGCGGTTGGGCTACGGCCGGGCCCGCGCCCAGGACGAGCACGGCCAGTACCGCGCTGACGAGCAGGCTCAGGGTCCTCATGGCGTCCTCATGGCGTTCATAGGCGCGGATGCTAGCCGGACGCTCGCCTGCGGAGCGAACCGGTCGAGGTGCCGCCACGACGCCCTATGTGCGCTCGTGCCCCGCGGGTCCTACGCTCATGTGCGCGCACGGCGGGGTGCGGGGTCCGATGGTGCGCGGCACATGGCACGACCGACCAGCACCGACCATCGAGCTCGACCAGGGAGCAACCCGGTCCCATGACCGACGACGCCGCAACGGGCATCGGCGCGACGCTGCGCCAGGCTCGCGAGAGCCAGGGCCTCTCCCGCGAGGACGTGGCCGGTGCGCTGCGTGCTCGCGTGGCCCAGGTGCAGGCGCTCGAGGACGAGGACTTCGAGCTGTTCGGCGGGGACGTCTACGCCAAGGGCTTCGTCAAGATCTACGCCATCGAGCTCGGGCTCGACCCGCAGCCCCTGCTCGAGACCTACCGTGAGCAGTTCGCCTCCGACGACGCGCAGCCGAGCGCCCTGATGTCTGACGCCTCGGCGGCCCCGCGTCCACCCCGTGCCTCGCCACCTGCCTGGCTGGTCTGGGTGCTGGCCGCCGTCGTGATCGTCGCGGGCGTGGTCTTCCTCTCCCAGCTCGGAGCCGGCAACCGCAGTCCGGAGACCGCCAGCCCCGATGACGATGTCGAGGAGTCACCGCCGACCTCCGTCGACGAGGGCGACGACCCCGATGCCACCGACGGCGAGGACGACGAGGACGAGGCGACCGACGACCGTGACGATGACGACGGGAGCGAGGACGAGGACGGCGAGGACGGCGAGGACGGTGACGAGGCCGACGATGGGGGCGACGACGACGAGGATGCCGACCAGGCCGACCCGGACTCGGTCGAGCTGGTGCTCGCCTTCGAGGAGGACTCCTGGATGCGCATCGAGGTCGATGGCACGATCGTGCTCGAGGAGGTGGTCAGCTCCGGCGAGACGCTGCCGTTCGAGGGCGACCAGGAGATCGAGGTGCGCATCGGCAACGCCGGTGGGGTGATCGCCGAGCTCAACGGCGAGGACCTCGGCAGCCAGGGCGATCGCGGCGAGGTGGTCGACGTCCGCTTCACGCCTGACGGTGCTGAGCGGGTGTGAGCCCATCCCCGATCCCAGATCGCCGGCGAGCTGGAGCCGCTGTGTCCACCTCCCCGCCGTCACACCACCGCTCGGTGGCGATCGTGACGCTCGGCTGCGGCCGCAACGAGGTCGACTCCGACCAGCTCGCCGGGCTGTTCCACCGCGCGGGTGCCGAGGTCATCGACGATGCCGGTGCCGCCGAGGTGGTGCTGGTCAACACCTGCACGTTCATCGATCCCGCCAAGCAGGAATCGATCGACACCGTCCTCGAGGCCTGCCAGCTCAAGGACGACGGCACGGCCCAGGCCGTGCTGGTGGTCGGCTGCATGGCCCAGCGCTACCCGCACGAGCTCGCCGAGGCGATCCCCGAGGCGGACGCGATCGTCGGCTTCGACGGGTACTCGGACCTGCCGGCGATCGTCGACGATGTGGTCGCCGGCCGGGCGCGCGAGCGGGTGATCGGGGTCGGCCCGGCGCATCCGGGCAGCCGCTCCACAACGCAGGGCCCACGACGCGATCTGCCCCTGATGGTCGGTCCGCCCAGCACCGAGACACCATCGGCCGATGGCCGTGAGGCCTCGTCAGCGGCCACCCCCGCGCGTGCGGTGACGTCCCAGGACGAGCTCGACCGCATCCCCGCCTCCGGGCCCCGCTTCCCGGTGCGTCACCTCGGGGCTGCGGGCGCGAAGCGCCCCTGGAGCTACCTCAAGATTGCCTCCGGCTGTGACCGGGTCTGCACCTTCTGCGCCATCCCGTCGTTCCGTGGTCGCTTCCGCTCGCGCCCGGTGGACGAGGTGGTGGCTGAGGCCGCCTGGCTCGCCGACCAGGGGGTGCGCGAGCTGGTGCTGGTCAGCGAGAACACCACCTCCTACGGCAAGGACCTGCCCGGGGGACGCCACCTGCAGCCGCGGCTGCTGCATGAGCTCGCCGCCGTCGACGGGATCGAGCGGCTGCGACTGATGTACCTGCAGCCCGCCGAGCTCACCGATGAGCTGCTCGAGGCCATCGCCACCGAGCCGAAGGTCGCCAGCTACTACGACCTGTCGCTGCAGCACGTCTCGGCGCCGATCATCGCGCGCATGGCGCGCTCGGGCGATCATGAGCGCTTCGCCGCGCTGATCGAGCAGGCGCGTCAGGCCGACCCGGACGCGGTGTTCCGCTCCAACTTCATCGTGGGCTTCCCCGGCGAGACCGAGCACGACGTGACCGTGCTCGAGCGCTTCCTCGAGCAGCAGCAGCTCGACTGGGTCGGGCTCTTCGGCTTCAGCCGCGAGGACGGCACGCCTTCGGCGCAGCTACCCGACCAGGTCCCTGAGCCGCTGGCCCACGAGCGGTTGGCGCGGATCAGCCAGCTCCAGGAGCGGGTCGCCGACGACGCAGCTCGCCGCTTCGTCGGACGTGAGCTCGAGGTGCTGGTCGACGAGATCCACGACGACCCGGCCGGCCCGGTCACGCTCGGTCGCTCCTACCGTGAGGCGCCGGACACCGATGGCGAGATCCGGCTGCATGCACCGGACGGCTCCCCGGCCGCCCTGCCCGTCGGCCGCGTGGTCACCGCGCGCGTGACCGAGGCGGTCGGCGTCGACCTCGTCGCCACGGTCGAGCCTGCCACCGCCGGCGGATCGCGTGGCTGACGAGCCGACACCCCGACACCCACCGGACGCGAGCCGGGAGGGCGGCCGGGACGACGAGCCCCACTGGCTCAACCTGCCGAACCTGGTCACCTTCCTGCGGGTGCTGCTGGTGCCCGTGATCCTGTGGCTGCTGCTGACTGAGGGCGACCACGACACCGAGCGTTGGTGGGCGTTCGCCATCTTCGTCTTCGCCGCCCTCACCGACTCGATCGACGGTTGGGTGGCCCGTCGGTTCAACGGGGTGACCCGGTGGGGCCAGCTCGCCGATCCGATCGCCGACAAGCTGCTGATCATCGGCTCGTTGGCATCGCTCGCCTTCGTCGGCGATCTGCCCTGGTGGGCGGTGACCGTGATCATCGCGCGCGAGGTCGCGGTGACCCTGCTGAGGGTGCGGCTGGTCCGCCGACGTGGGCTGGTGATGCCCGCCTCGCCGTGGGGCAAGGCCAAGACCCTCTCGCAGGTGGTCGCCGTGGCGGCCTTCCTGCTGCCGGGGCTCGCCGACCTCGCCGCACGACGGCTCCTGGACGTCGCCGTCGTGCTCACCGTGTGGTCGGGGATCGAGTACGCCTTCCGGGCCGGTCGCCTGGCGCGAAGTGATGCCGGGGCCACCACGACGCAGCAGGAGCCACCCGATGACCAACGGCCCTGAATCCGCCCCCGGCGTCGTCGAGGGGGTGACCGTCCGTCCAGGTGGGCAGCCACCGCGGGCCGCCGTGCTCTCCGTGGGGGACGAGCTGCTGCTCGGCGACCTCACCGACACCAACGCGACCTGGATCAGCCGGCGGCTGACCGAGCAGGGGGTCGCGGTGGTCCACCATCTCACGGTCGGCGACGACGTCGACCAGATGGTCTCGGCGCTCGCCTGGCTGGCCGAGCGCGTCCACCTGGTGGTGGTGGGTGGGGGGCTCGGACCGACCGCGGACGATCGCACCCGTGAGGCCGTGGCCCTGGCCGCCGGGGTTGAGCTGCGGCACGACGATGAGCTCGAGGAAGCCATCGCCGCGCGCTTCGCCTCGATGGGGCGGACGATGGGCCCGCAGAACCGCGGGCAGGCGCGGATCCCGGTCGGAGCGACCCCGTTCCCGCCGGTCGGCACCGCACCGGCGTTCGCGCTGACCCTGACCGAACCCTCCCCGACGCGCGTGATCGCGCTACCCGGGGTGCCCTGGGAGCTGCACGAGCTGTGGGAGCGACACGTCGTCGACGAGGTGGTGGCGCTCGCCGGCAACCGGGTGACGGTCACCCGGGTCCTGCACGTGGTCGGACGTGGCGAGTCGGACGTCGCTGCCGTCGTCGAGCCCGTGGTGGGCGAGCGGGACGACGCCACGCTCGCGTTCCTCGCCAAGGGCCACGAGGTCCAGGTACGCCTGACCGTCTCGGCGAGCGATCGCGGCGAGGCGCTCGCCCGCTCCCAGCCGCTCGTCGACGAGGTCGCGGCGGCGCTCGCCGGCGCGGTCGCCGGCGTCGATGACGAGGAGCTCGAGTCCGTCGTGGTGCGGTTGCTCACCGAACGGGGGGCCACCCTCGCCACCGCCGAATCCGCGACGGGAGGTGACATCGCAGCGCGCCTGGCACGGGTGCCCGGGGCATCGCAGGCCCTGTTGGGCGGCGCCATCGTCTACGCGGACGCCGCCAAGTCGCTGCTGCTCGGCATCGATCCCGCGCTGGTCGCCGAGCACGGCGCCGTCTCGGAGGAGGTCACCCGGGAGCTGGCACTCGCGGTGCGGCGGCGCACGGGCGCCGACCACGCGCTCGCGGTCACGGGGGTGGCTGGCCCGTCGAGCGTCGACGAGCTGCCGGTCGGCAGCTGCTTCTGGGCGCTGGCCGGTCCTGAGGGCGAGGTGGAGGTGCACGGACGCCGCATCCCCGGCGACCGTGGCCAGGTGCTGCTGCGGCTGGGGACCGCAGCGCTCGATCTGCTGCGGCGGCGGTTGGTCGGACCATGACGCGACGCTTCGTGGCGATCCCGGTGGCCGCTGAGGTGCGCGAGGCGCTCGAGGCAGCGCTCATCCCGGTGCGCGACGGCTGGGAGGGCCTGCGCACGACCCGTGCCGCAGACTGGCACCTGACGCTGGCCTTCCTGGGGGAGCTCGCCGACGATGCGCTGGAGCGGCTCGTCGAGGTGGTGGCCACCGCGGTGGCCGCGCACCCGCTGCCGGACGAGCTCGCCCTGGCGGGTGCGGGGCGGTTCGGGCGCCGCGTGCTATGGGCCGGCGTGGACGAGGTGCCCCCCGGTCGGTTGGAGGCGCTCGGTGGAGCCGTCCAGCACGGCTGCGCCGCCGCTGAGCTGCCGGTGCAGCAGCGGGCGGTGCACCCCCACCTGACGCTGGCGCGTGCGCGTCGCGCAGCGCCGGTCCGTGCCGAGCATCAGGAGCAGGCCGATCGCGCCGTCGCGGCGCTGCTGGACCGCGGAGCGGGCCGGTGGCGTCCCGAGCAGGTCGAGGTCTGGGCCTCCCACCTCGACGGAGGGCCCGCCCGCTACGAGGTCGAGGCTGCCGTCCCGGGCTGAGCCGGCGGCTCGTGGTCCTGCTCGGCACCAGGCGGGCCGGTGGCACGGTCGTCATGCGCGCTGGCGGGGCCGGCGTCGCGATCGTTGCCGGCGTGGTTGCGACCGTTGTCGCGAGGGACCGGCGGGGGCAGCGCTGCCGCGTCCGCGCGGAGTCGGGCGACCAGGTCCCATACGGCGTCGAACGCGCGCATCGCCTGCTGTGCGTCGTAGAGCGCCCCGTGGGCCTGGTCGGGGTCGTGGGGCACGCCGAGGGCGCGGCAGGTCTTGGCCAGGCTGCGTGGCGCCTCGGCAGCGGGCGCGATCAGCGGCAGTGCGAGGGTCTCGACGTCCAGCAGGTGGTGATCCCAGGTGGGTTCCAGGCCGAGCTTGTAGGCCGCCATCTGCAGGTGCCGGGCGTCGAAGTCGGGGACCGCGCCGACGAGCACCGCGCCGCGGGCGTCCTCGAGGAACAGGGTCAGCCACTCGCTGGCCGGCGACCTGGGCTGGGGAGCGATGCGTTCGTGGTAGTGGGTCAGCTCCAGCGCCGCGGCGTCGGCACCGTCGATGGTGTGCTGGGGGAAGAACTGCCGCTCGGCCTGGGTGCCGTCCTCGTAGCGCACGATCCAGGCCACCTCGGTCAGCTCGTGGCGTCGGAAGTCCAGCCCGGTGGTCTCGGTGTCGACGAACACGAAGCGGGTGCCGCGACGGCCGCCCGCCAGCGCCTCCCACGCCTCGGCTGGTGCCTCGGACGACGCCTCGGCTGCCGCCCCGGCAGGTGGCTCGCCCGGGCTATCGCCGGCCGGTGGCTGCGTGGGTCCTGTGGGACCTCGCGCCCCCGGGGGCGGCGGGGGTGGTGGCGTGCTCGACACGTGCGGTCCTGGTCCGGTTGGCCCCACACGCTAGCCGTGGTGTCGTGTCATGGTGTCGTGTGG
>JBKGZF010000121.1:0-6888 GCA_046545715.1 Nitriliruptoraceae bacterium
GACCAGGGACAAACGGCGGGGGGCGGCTCGATAGAGCCGCCCCCCGCACACTAGGCCAGCCAGTCGCCGGCCCTAGATCACGTAGCCTAGGTCAGGCGCTCTCGCCCCAGTCCAGGAGTCCGCCTCCGCCCGCGTCGTAGACGAGATCGTCGTCGAGCTCCTCGTGTTCGCCGGTGATCGTGAACTGATCGTCGGCACCACCGTCCGGACTGTAGGTGAGGGTTACCTGGTCGCTGATCTGCACGTCCAGCTCATCGCCGAGACCCGAGTCCTCATCCAGCTCACCATCTTGATCGCTACCGGGGTATGCGCGGTGCTCGGTGTAGTAGGTCTCGACCTGCATCGCGGCGTTGCGCACGTCGGACTCGACGGCGGAGCGCCACGCACTCTCGCGCTGGTTGAGGAACACCGGGATGGCGATCGCGGCCAGGATGCCGATGATGATGACCACGACCAGCAGCTCGATGAGGGTGAAGCCCTCTTCTCGCTTGGCGTCTTCGATCTTGGTGGCGAGCATGCACTCGCTCCTTCCATGAATGCGATGATGGACCTTGCGACAGGTCTGCCGCTCGCCCCTACACACCGGCCCCCACTCGGTGGAGCCCCAGTGCGCGGCAGCCGGATGACCGTCTCCGGATGAGCCGGAGCGAGGTCCCGTGGCTTTGCTGATCCGCCTCTCGGCGGGGTCGCCCTTGTCGCGCACGTACAGCCTGTCCCCGAGGGCTTCGGCTGACGAAGCGCCGACCTTGAGGGCCCGATCAGGATCCATTCACGCAGCGTGGCGAGAACGGGCATGAACGCGCGCTAGGAGCACAGCAAGGACCACACACGCGCGTTCACAGCATGCCAACGGCGCCGCAGCGACGCCTCACTCGATCAGGTCGAAGATCTGGAACATCGGCATGTACAGCGCGATGACCATCCCGCCGACGATCCCGCCGATCACGCCGATCATCAGCGGCTCCATCAGCGCCGTCAGCGACTCGGTGGTCGACTCGATCTCGGTGTCGTAGAAGTCGGCGATGCGCTCGAGCATCTCGTCGACGTTGCCGGTCTCCTCCCCCACCGCGATCATCTGCACGACCATCGGGGGGAACACCTCGTGGGTGTTGAGGGGATCGGCCATCGCCTCGCCCTGGCGCACCGAGTCTTGGACGTCCTTGACGGCGTGGGCGATGGGGCCGTTGTTGACCGTGTCCGCGGTGATCTCCAGCGCCTGGAGGATCGGCACCCCGGCAGCCATCAGCGTCGAGAGGTTCCGGGCGAAGCGGCTCAGCGCCACCTTGTGGAACAGCGGCCCGAACACCGGGGTGCGCAGCTTGGCGGCGTCGAGCAGGTAGCGGCCGCGTTCGTGAGCCCGGACACGTCGATAGGTGAGGATCAGCGCGGCCGGGATCACCAGCAGCACGATCGCGCCGGTCCAGGAGGTGATGAAGTCTGAGGCGGATACCAGGAAGCGGGTGAGCAGCGGTAGCTCACCGCCGAGGTCCTCGAACATGCCCTCGAAGACGGGCACGATGAAGATCAGCATCGCCGCGGTGAGCACGATCGCCATCACGAAGACGATCACCGGGTAGGTCATCGCCGACTTGATCTTGCTGCGCAGCTTGACGTCGGCCTCGTACATCGCCGCGACGCGCAGCAGCACCGAGTCCAGCATGCCGGCGGCCTCACCGGCGCGGACCATGGCGATGAACAGGCGTGGGAAGACCTTCTCGTGCTTGGCCATCGCGGCCGAGAGCGAGTCACCGGACTCGACGTCGGTGCGGATGTCCTCGAGCACCTCGCCGAGCTTCTTGTTCTCGGTCTGCTCGCGCAGGATCGACAGCGCCCGGATCAGCGACAGCCCGCTGTTGATCATGGTGGCGAACTGGCGCGAGAAGATCGCCAGATCCTTGAGCTTGACCCGGTCGGAGATCCCCGGGATCTTGATCTCCATGTGGAGACCGACCTCGCTGACCTCGTCGATGCTGACCGGGGCGTAGCCCATCGAGCGCAGCTTGCTGGCGACCGCGGCCTGGTCATCGGCCTCGAGCTGCCCGGTGATCAGCTTCCCGGACCGGTCACGGACCTGGTAGTCGAACTTGCTCAGCGTGGCGGTCGCCATCGCCTACCTCCTGCTCGTGGACGGTTCGCAGCGTCTCAGGTGCGACCGACCAGGCGGTTGAACTCGTTGGGCTGGTTGCACTTCTCCAGCGCCGCGTCGTAGGTGACCGTGCCGGACTTGACGAGCTTGGCGAGGGACTGGTCCATGGCGACCATCCCGTCGCGCGCGCCGGCCTGGATCGCCGAGTAGATCTGGTGGGTCTTGCCCTCGCGGATGAGGTTCTTGATCCCGGAGTTGCTGACCATCACCTCGCAGGCGGCGGTGCGGCCGCTGCCGTCGGCGGTCTTGAGCAGCGTCTGGCAGACGACGCCCTTGAGCGCGCCGGAGAGCATGACGCGGATCTGCTCCTGCTGGTGCGGCGGGAACACGTCGATGATGCGGTCGATCGACTGCGGCGCGTCCTGGGTGTGCAGCGTGCCGAAGACCAGGTGGCCGGTCTCGGCTGCGGTCAGGGCGATCTGGATCGTCTCCAGGTCCCGCATCTCGCCGACGAGGATGATGTCGGGGTCCTGGCGCAGGACGTGCTTGAGGGCGGCGGCGAAGCCGTGGGTGTCGGTGCCGACCTCGCGCTGGTTGACCACCGAGCGCTTGTGGGAGTGGAGGAACTCGATGGGATCCTCCACGGTGACGATGTGGGAGGCCCGGTTGCGGTTGGCCAGGTCGATCAGCGAGGCGAGCGTCGTCGACTTCCCAGAGCCGGTGGGGCCGGTGACCAGCACGAAGCCGCGCGGCATGTAGGCGAAGTTGGAGACCTGCTCGGGGATGCCGAGGTCCTCCAGCGGCAGGATCTCGAAGGGGATCACGCGCATGACCGCGCCGAGCGAGTCACGCTGTTGGAAGACGTTGACGCGGAAGCGCGCGAGCTTCGGCACCGAGTAGCTCATGTCGAGCTCGAGCTCGTTCTCGAAGGTCTCGCGCTGCTTCTGGGTCATGATCGCGTAGATCATCTTCTGCAGCTCGTCGGGGGTGAGCTTGTCGTAGTCGTCCATCGGCGCGAGCTCGCCGTTGATGCGCAGCGCCGGGGGGATGCCCGCGGTCAGGTGCAGGTCGGAGCCACCGCGCTCGACCAGCGCGACCAGCAGCTCGTCGAGGTCGACCGCCGCGGTCTCCTCGGCCTGGACCAACGGCTGGGACGACGGCGACGGCGAGGTGGCACGTACGCCGCGCGGCCGGTCGCCGGCCCCCGCGGGATCACGCGGTGCAGCGGGCGGTGCGGGCGCGTCCAGGTCCGGCCCACCGGGGCCCGGCTGGGCATCGCCAGTTGCAGGGGCAGCGCCGTTGACGGGGCTGCTCGGATCGGCGGGCTTGGAGGCGGACGGTGGGGGTGGGACGCTCCCAGCGGCCGGGCGGGGCTCGGCAGCACCCCCCTCGTCCTCGACCATCGCCTCGATCGCCTGGACGAGCGCGCGGCGCGGCGCCAGAGCGAGGCTGATGCGCACGCCCATCGCCTCGCTGAGCGCCGTGTACAGCTCCTCGCGGGCGCTGGGATCGGCGATCGCGACCACCACCTCGTCGTCGTCACCGAAGCGCACCGGCAGCGCGGTGTGGGCTCGTGCCAGCTCAGCGGGCAGCAGCCCGGCGACGACGGGGTCGATCGCGTCGAGGTCGGCGTAGGGCATGCCGATGCTCTGGGCGAAGACGCGCACCAGGTCGGCCTCGCTGGCCAGGCCGAGCCCGACCACGCTCTGGGCGAGGTTGCCGCCGTTCTCCTGGCGGTGGCTCTCGGCCTGCTCGAGCTGCTCGGCGCTCATCACGCCGTGCTCGACGAGCAGGTCACCTAGTCGGGCCACGGTCTCATCCTCCCTCACGTGATCGCTCAGACGACCACGCGGCCGATCTCCTCGATGGTGGTCGCGCCCTTGAGGACCTTGGCCAGCCCGTCCTCGCGCAGCGAGCGCATGCCCTGCTCGGTGGCGACCCGGGTGATCTCCTCCGAGGAGGCGCGGGCGACCGTGAGACGCTCGATGTCCTCGCTCACGGTCATCACCTCATGGACGGCCAGGCGCCCCCGGTAGCCGGTGTTGCTGCACGCCGAGCAGCCGACGGCACGGGGCAGCTTCGGTCGCTCCTCCACTACCTCGTCGTCGAAGCCGGCCGCCTTGAGCATCTCGGGCTCGGGGTCGATCCACTCCATGCAGCGCGGGCACACCCTGCGGGCGAGCCGCTGGGCGAGCACGCAGTCGACGCCGGAGCCGACCAGGAACGGCTCGATGCCCATCTCGGTCAGCCGCGTCACCGCGGACGGCGCGTTGTTGGTGTGCAGGGTGCTCAGCACCAGGTGGCCGGTCAGCGCCGCCTCGACACCGATCTGGGCCGTCTCACGGTCACGCATCTCGCCCACGAGCACGATGTCGGGGTCCTGGCGCAGGATCGAGCGCAGCGCCGAGGCGAAGGTCAGGCCGATCTTGGGCTTGACCTGGACCTGGCTGATGCCGGGCAGGCGGTACTCCACCGGATCCTCGGTGGTGACGATGTTGACGCCCGGCTGGTTGAGCACGTTGAGCGTGGCGTAGAGGGTGGTCGACTTCCCCGAGCCGGTCGGCCCGGTGACCAGGATCATGCCGTAGGGCTTGCGGAAGGCCTCCTCGAAGCGGGCCAGGTTGTGCTCGAGGAAGCCGAGGTCGTCCAGCGAGAGCAGCACCGAGGTCTTGTCCAGGATGCGCATCACGACCTTCTCGCCGTAGACCGTCGGCAGGGTCGAGACGCGCAGGTCGATCGACTTGCCGGCCGTGGTCAGGCTGATGCGACCGTCCTGGGGGACACGGCGCTCGGCGATGTCGATGTCGGCCATGATCTTCAGGCGGCTGATCACCCCGGCCTGGACCGAGCGGGGGCTGTGCATCACGTCGTGGAGCACCCCGTCGATGCGGTAGCGGATGCGCAGGTCGCCCTCACCTGGCTCCACGTGGATGTCGGAGGCGCCGTCGGCCACCGCCTGGGAGATCATCAGGTTGACGAACTTGACGATGGGGGCGTCGTCGGTGACCGCCTGGAGCTCGCTGAGGTCGTCGTGGTCGTCGTCCTCATCAGCGAGGTCGCCGACCATCGACTCCATGTCCTCGGCCATCGAGGAGTACTTGCTGATGGCAGCGACGATGTCGTCGCGGGTGGCGACGACCGACTTGACCTCCATGCCGGTGACCGTGCGCACGTCATCGACCGCGACGACGTTGGCGGGGTCGCTCATGGCCACCACCAGCTTGCCGTCTTCGAAGCCGATCGGCATGACGCTGTGGCGACGCATGATCGTCTCGGAGAGCATCGTCGCAGCCCGGGCGTCGACGTCGGTCTCCGAGAGGTCCACGAACGTCATGCCGACCTGCGAGGCGAGGGCGGCGACGAGGTCCTTCTCCTCGAGCATGCGCTGATCGACCAGCACGCGCCCCAGGCTGCGCCCGGAGGTGCGTCGCTGCTCCTCGGCGTCGCGCAGCTGCTCCTCGGTGATGAGCTCGCGCTCGAGGAGGATGGTGCCCAGGTTCCTCATGACATCCCCCCCACGCTCGACAGCTGGTGGGACGAGCCACGCACACGGTCCAGCACGTCGCGCAGGAACGCGAGCAGGACTCGGTGGACGTCGTCGCGCTCGCGCACATCGGCGACCAGGACCGGCACCTGGTCGGACAGCCCGAGCTCCTCGCGCACCCGCGTGATCAGCGCGGCGTGATCCTGCTGTGGGTCCGCCTTGTTGATGGCGACCACGTGCGGCACCTCGGTGGTCGCGGCCGTGAAGCGGCGGCGCAGCTGGGCCGACTCCTCGAGGGTGGTCGGCCGGCTCGCGTCGACGATCAGCACGAACCCGAGCATGCCCTCGGCCAGGATGTCCCACATGAAGTCGAAACGCTCCTGGCCCGGCGTGCCGAACAGGAACAGCGCCAGGTCCGGCTCGACGCCGATCCGGCCGAAGTCCATCGCGACGGTGGTCCCACCCGAGGTCCCCGCGGTGCCGGGACCGGTCACGTTGCGCTCGGTCGAGAGCACGGTGGTGTCGGAGACCGTCTTGATGAAGGTGGTCTTGCCCGCGTCGAAGGGGCCGGTCACGACCAGCTTCGTGCTCTGCGAGCGACGGCGGCGGATGTCGGGCGCGCTCACTGCCGCGCCTCGATCCCGGTGATCAGCCGCTCGATGAGGTCCTCGTCGACCGTCTGGCTCAGCCCGCCGCGCGTCGGGTGCCCCGGCTCGGAGGTGGCGGCCGGTGGCTCCTTGGCCGCGGTGGCGAGCGGTGATGCGTCCCCGGCGGTGACGAGCGGTGGCTCCTCTGCGGCGGCGGTGGGTGCTGCCTCCCGCGAGGTGGCGTCAGCGCCGTCGCCGGGCGATGGCGGCACCGTCGGCAGATCCTCGCTGACAGGGCCCTCGAGCTCGGCCAGCACCCGGTGTGCCTCGAGCCGCACGTTCATCTGCTCGAGCAGCTCGGGGATCGACCAGGTCCGTGCGAGCGCGTCGGAGCTCACCGGTGCGCCCTCGAACCGGAAGCGACCGGTCGTCCAGACCAATAGGTCGAACACCGTGTCGAGCACCTGCTCGGCGAGCAGTTCGGCGGCCTCATCGGCGCCGACCTTCGAGCGTGCCACCAGCTCGGAGACGAGCTCACGCTCATCGGGCAGTGCGCCTCCCTCGGCGATCTCGCGCAGCGTGTCGGCGTCCAACCGGCCGCGTGCGATCAGCCGCCGTGGGAGCCAGTTGCCACCGATGCCGTTCGAGGCGGTGCGGACACGGCCCTCGTCCAACTCGATGCGACCATGCTGGTCGTCGACCCACACGCTCAGCTGCCCTGACTTCGAGGT
>JBKGZF010000122.1:0-6846 GCA_046545715.1 Nitriliruptoraceae bacterium
AGCTGCCACCGATGGTCGCGCGCAACCAGGATCCCAAGGGCACCGCCTACACGGTCTCGGTCGACGCGGCCGGAGGCACCACGACCGGCATCTCCGCGGCGGACCGCGCCCGGACCTGTCGGGTGCTGGCCGATCGCACCACGACCAGCGACGACGTCAACCGTCCCGGCCACGTGTTCCCCCTGCGCTACCACCCCGGTGGCGTGCTGCGGCGGCTGGGGCACACCGAGGCATCGGTCGACCTCGCGCGTCTCGCCGGACGTCGTCCCGCAGCGGTGATCTGCGAGGTCGTCAACCCCGACGGCTCCATGGCCCGCGTGGACGACCTCGAGGCGTTCTGCGTCGAGCACGGCCTGCCGATGGTCACCATCGCCGACCTGGTCGCCTACCGCCACCAGCGCGAGTCGCTCGTCGAGCGCATCGCCGAGGCGCGCCTGCCGACCCCCTACGGTGAGTGGCGCGTGATCGGCTACCGCTCCGGGGTCGCTGAGACCGAGTCGCTGGCCATGGTGCTCGGTGAGCCCGAGGGCAAGCCCGACGTGCTGGTGCGCATGCACTCCGAGTGCCTCACCGGCGACGTGTTCCGCAGCCTGCGCTGTGACTGCGGCCCCCAGCTCGATCTGGCCATGGCCCGCATCGCCGAGGCCGGTGAGGGGGTCGTGGTCTACCTGCGCGGCCACGAGGGGCGCGGCATCGGTCTGCTGCACAAGATCCAGGCCTACGAGCTGCAGGACAACGGTGCCGACACCATCGAGGCCAACCTGGAGCTCGGCCTGCCGGCCGACGCGCGTGACTACGGGATCGGCGCCATGATCCTCGCCGACCTCGATCTGTCGACCCTGCGGCTGCTGACCAACAACCCGGAGAAGCGCGCGGCGCTTGGAGGCTTCGGCCTGTCGATCGTCGAGCGGGTGCCCGTCGAGGTGCGGCCCAACCCCGACAACGCCTTCTACCTCACCACCAAGGCGCAGCGCATGGGCCACGAGCTGACCGGCGAGCAACTGCCGGTCTCGACCGGGGTGGGCGACATCGCCGCGCAGCAGGACCGGGCGCCGAGCGCGGTCGAGAAGCCGCTGCGCGGTGTCGGCATGGCCCCGCCCCCTCCCGATGATGACGCGTCACGGCGCCCACGTTCCCGCCGGCGCCGGACCGATGACCCCGCTGCCGCTCAGGCGGCGGGCAGCCGTGAGACGGTGGAAGGTGGCTGAGGTGGATGCAGTGCGACAGCGTGTGGGCGGGCTCGATGCCTCCGGCCTGAGGGTCGCCATCGTCGCGGCCCGCTTCAACGAGCTGGTGGTCGAGCGGCTGGTCGCCGGGGCGACCGACACCCTCGTGCGCCACGGGGCGGCCACCGACGACCTCACCGTGGTCTGGGTCCCGGGCGCGTTCGAGCTGCCGGTCGTGCTCGAGCGCCTCGCCGCCGCGGACGACCTCGATGCGATGGTGGCCGTCGGATGTGTCGTGCGGGGTGAGACCCCCCACTTCGAGTACGTCGCCGGTGAGGCCACCAGCGGCATCGCAGCGGTGGCACGTGCACAGGGGGTGCCGATCGGTCTCGGGGTGCTCACCACCGACACCTTCGATCAGGCCGTCGCCCGGGCGGGCGGCAAACAGGGCAACGCCGGGTCCGACGCCGCGCTGGCCGCCATCGAGACCGCAGACCTGCTGCGGAGCCTGTGAGCGACGAGCCCGCCGCCGCCCCGGATCCCACGGCGCCACCACCGGGGGCCAAGCGGCGCGCGCTCGCCGAGGAGCAGGAGCACCTCGACCGGGTCCATGACCGGGTCGAGTGGCTGCGGCGGCGGGCGGCAGACCGGGTGGCGAGCGCCTCGGCGGACGTGTCCGGACCGACCTTCCAGGCGCGCTTCGAGCGCGACGTCACCGCCCACCATCACGCGGCACGGGCGGCGCGGTTCACCTTCGGTGACGTGGAGTCGCTGGTGTTCGGCCGCCTGGACCTGACCGATGGCGAGGTGTTGCACGTCGGGCGGGTCTCGGTGATCGACCAGGACGGCGAGGTCCTGCTGGTCGACTGGCGGGCACCGGCTGCCGCGCCCTTCTACCAGGCCACCGCCGCCGAGCCGCTCGGCGTCGTGCGTCGACGCACCCTGGTCACCCGCGGCCGTGAGGTCCGCGACCTCGATGACGAGCTGCTCGACGTCGACGCCGCCGAGCGGCTCGGACTGGTCTCGGTGACCGGCCAGGGTGCGCTGCTCGCATCCCTGGCGCGTGAGCGCGATGGCCACATGCACGACATCGTGGCGACGATCCAGCGCGACCAGGATCGCATCATCCGTGCGCCGGCCAAGGGCATCATGGTCGTCACGGGCGGGCCGGGCACCGGCAAGACCGTGGTCGCCCTGCACCGGGTCGCGTCGCTGCTCTACCGCGATCGCGCGCGGTTCGAAGGGCGGGGGGTCCTGGTGATCGGCCCGTCGCCGGCGTTCACCGAGTACACCGCACGCGTGCTGCCCTCACTGGGTGAGGATCGCGCGGTGCAGCGTCCGCTCGCGGCGCTCGCGCCCCGTGGGGTGACGATCCGGGGCTGGGACGAGCCAGAGGTCGCGCGCATCAAGGGTGAGCTCAAGCTCGTCGAGCTCGCCGAGCGTCTGCTGGCAGCCGCGCTGCCGCCACTGCCGCCAGGCACACGGGTGACCTTCGACGGCACCACCGTCAGCGTCGACGCCGAGCGGCTCACGCGCCTGCGCCAGCGCCAGCTGGCAACCGTGCGCGTCTCGGACGGGCCGACCAGCTACCACGAGCGCACGCAGGCCGCCGAGGAGGCGCTACGTGACCAGCTGTGGCAGGCGTGGGCGGCCGAGCATCGCGCCGGCGGCTACCGCGTGCCCGAGGAGCGCGAGGGCAGCGGTTTCGACACCGCACTGGAGGCCTCGGCGCAGGTGACCATGCTGCGTCGCTGCTACTGGCCACAACTCGATCCGGTCGAGGTGGTGGCGGCGGCCGCGCGCGGTGAGGTCGATGTCCGCGAGGTCGGCGAGGGCGTCCTTCCGGGCGATGACCTGGCGCGGCTGCAGGCCGCCTGGCAGGCGGCACCCGACTGGACCGTGGACGACGTGGCCCTGCTCGACGAGGTCGCAGCACTGGTCGGTCCGTCGCCGCAGGAGCTCAAGCGTCGCGAGCGAGACGATGAGGACGTCGGCCTGCAGCTGTCCTCCGAGCAGCTGCACACCGAGGTCAAGCGGGTCGACGTCGAGGCCGAGGGCTACCGGGACTTCGCGCACGTGGTGGTCGACGAGGCGCAGGATGTCAGCGCCCTGCAGTGGCGGACGATCCGACGCCGGGCGCCCTTCGCCTCGTGGACGATCGTCGGCGACCTCGCGCAGCGCAGCCGCGTGTCGCAGCCCTACGACTGGGAGGAGGTCGGTCGGCTGATCGGCAGACGGACGCTCGAGGTCCACGAGCTGACGATCAACTACCGCACGCCGGTGGAGGTCGTCGCCGTCGCGGATCGGGTACTGGCCGCCGCCGGCCACGATCCGAGCACCTCGCCACAGGCGGTGCGCAGCGCCGGTGAGCACCCCCGTCACCTGGTCGCCGAGGACCAGCTGGCGGCGACCTCCGGCGAGGTGGCACGCCTGCTCGGCCTGCGCGGCGGCACCCTGGCGGTGCTGGCGCGGCCGCAGGAGGTCGACCAGTTGGATGCCGCGGTACGGGCGGCAGCGACGGAGGACGTCGATCGCCTCACCGTGCTGGACGTGCGCGCGGCGAAGGGGCTCGAGTTCGATGACGTGGTCGTGGTGGGCCCTGACCGGATCGCAGCCAGCTCCACGGTCGGGCTGCACCAGCTCTACGTCGCGGTCACCCGTGCCACGCGGTCACTGACCCTGGTCGCCGGCCCTCAGGCCGAGGTGCCCGGCCTCGAGGTGTGTCGCCGGGTCACCGACGAGCGCCCCTGATCCATCGCCGCGTCCACGCGCGTCGGGAGCCGACCACCGGTGGCCGGCCCCCGAGACGGGTCGTGTTCAGGCCGAGGCACGCTCGGCGTCGGTGACCTCGCCCGCGCGGCCCTCGCGGTGCGCGAGCCGGTGGGGCAACCACCACGCGAGCACCCCGAGGATCACGGCGGGCACCCCGAACGCCGCGAGCCCCATCCAGGCCGCCTGCGTCTCCAGCTCCGCCAGCGACCCCACGAACACCTCGATCGCGAGCAGACCGAGGATCAGGGCGATGACGCCGAGCACCCAGCCGTACCAGGGTGTCGCGACCTCGTCGTTGTCGCGGCTGCGTCGCGCGATCCAGAACGCGCCCGCGCCTATCACGATCCCGAGGATGAGCCACAGCATGTCGTCCTCCTACCTCATCGAGGGGGCTGCCCTCGCGTGTGTCAGGCCTTCAGGCGCGCGGCCTTGGTCGTGTCGATGCCGTACTCCGGCAGGTCCAGCTCCCACCAGGCCTCGGGGTCGCGCTCGCCGTAGCCGAAGGTCTGGTCCATGCTGGTGAAGAACCCGTTGAACAGGCTGGTGGTCGACGAGGTCGCCTTGACCAGGGTGTGGACCAGGGTCTCGTCCTTCTTGGCGTAGGGGCACACCGCGAAGCAGATCCCGCAGTTGGTGCCGGGACCGGTGCGCCAGTACTCCATGCATGACGGTGAGTTCTCGAACCACGCCTTGTGGCCGGAGTTGTTCCAGTCCCCGCGGGTCTCCCAGAACGGCTCGTCCTCGTAGCTGAGGGAGTCGCTGGGGCACTCCTCGGCGCAGACCTTGCAGCTCTTGCAGAACTCGAGGATCCCGGCGTCGATCGGCTTGGTCGGCTCCAGCGGGAGATCGGTGACCATCTTGAAGACGCGGACCATCGGTCCGAACTCGGGGGTGAGCAACCGGTTGATCCGGCCGAGCTCACCGAGGCCGGCCATGACCCCGAAGGCGGGGGCGATGCCGAGCGCGTTGATGCTGGACTCGCCGAGCCCCTGGTAGCCGATGCCGCGCAGGAACTCCTGGAGCATGGCCTGGATCTGGGTGAACCGTGAGTACGCCAGACCGGTGGTCTGTCCCCCGATCGGGGCGGGGGCCAGGCGCATGGTCTCCTCGGACATCTGCACCGTGTAGACGATCACCCAGCGTGCTGTGGAGGGGATCACGCGCTTGTCGTCGTCCTCGTAGGCCTCCTCGACGTCCTCGAACTCGATCATCTTGCCATCGGGGTCCTGGGAGTAGAGGAGCCGCTCGGTGTTCTCGTCGAGCTCGACGAAGCCCACCGTCGCCGCGCCCATGTGCCGCAGCGCTGCACGGATCATGTTGGCGTTCTCGGTCGGGGTGCCTTCCCAGCGAGGGACGCCGAGGTCCTCGGGGGTGTCGGCGGTCTGCGGCCCGAGGAAGCTCATCGGCACCCGTGCACCGCCGTTGGCGGAGTTCAGCGCCTAGTCACGCAGCTGGTAGCCGGCCTCGTTGGAGAGGATGCGCTCCTTCTTCTTCTCGGCGGCGATCTCGCCGATGGCCTCGACGCGCGTCTCGCCGAGGTAGCCCGAGAGCCCCGGGCCACGAACCGTGCGGTCACGCTCGCTGATCCGCTCGATGTCGCCCCACCGGATCTCGGTGGTCGGCTCGTCGACCTCCTTGACCCACCAGGGCCGCTTGTGGATCGAGGTGCCGCCGTTGGGGCTGCCGCTCGCCTGGTCGACCCCCTGGGCGAACGCCTTGGAGCCGGATCCCTTGGTGATGGCGGCGGTGGAGGCCATCACACCAGCGGTGGCACCGGTCAGGCGGAAGAAGTCGCGGCGGGACACGCCACGCGTGACGCGAGGCTGCTTCTCACCCGTCGGCCGTTCTCCGCGGGGCTTGGTGGCGTCCATCTGAGCTACCCCTTCGTTGGTGGAGTCCGTTGGTGGTCCTGTTCTGGCTAGTCGTGGTCGAGGACGGGTAGTCGATCGGTGTCGATGCCGACCGTGCCGCCGAGTGCCTCGGTGATCTGCGCACGCAGTTGGATCGGGGTCGGCGACCACACCGTGCGCAGCAGTTCTTCGCCGTCGCGCAGGACCAACACCATCGGTGGTCGCTCGACCTCGAGCCGCGCGCACAGCTCGGGCTCGTCGTCAGCGTTGATCACGGCGACGGCAAGCTCCTGGCCCCGGACGGCTTCGGCGAGCGTCCCCTCCATCGCCTGCGCCGGCGGCGAGGATGGTGAGCTGACCAGGACGACGGCATCACCGCTGCACCACGGATCGAAGCTGTCGCCATCGACCGGCTGGAAGGGGCGCTCGAAGGCGATCAGCGCCTGCCACGCCGTCCACAGGGGGAGGGAGGTCAGGGCGGTGAAGCGGTGCAGCACCATCAGCTCGGCGACCGAGTCGGGGAACCCGGCCAGGCGGAAGGCTTCGGAGAGCTCGTGGCCGTCGACGAGCAGCAACTCGCCGAGGTGCTCACGGCGCTGTGCGGCCTTCCAGCGACGGATCCGTCGCTGCTGGTCGTCCCGCCGGTCCAGGAAGGCCGGGCTGAGCTCGAGCACGTCGTGCTGCTCGTCCTCGAGGGTGACGCCGGCATGCAGGAGCAGGGCGAGCAGCCGTTCGGGATCGACCTGTGCGTACTCGTCACCGCCCGCTGCGGTCCCGCCGGAATCGACGACGCTGCGCAACAGCCCGGAGAGCGAGATCCGGGCGAGTAGCTCACCCGCAGCGATCGAGGCCCCGGGTCCGACCTCCAGCGTCCGAGCGACGGTCCGGGCGGCGGCGACCCGCAAGGGGGTGACCCAGTCGGCGAGCAGCGCCTCGAGCCGGCCTGTCTCCACCCCGATCTTGTGCTCGAGGACCTCGCGGAGACGGCCGCCATCGCTGCAGGCCACCTCCTCGGTGATGCGCTGGAGCTCGGCGGTGTTCGCCGAGGAGAGCCGCAG
>JBKGZF010000123.1:0-6819 GCA_046545715.1 Nitriliruptoraceae bacterium
GAGCCTCTTCACCTGGCGGGTGGGTCTGGAGGCCGACTGACCCGACACGTACCTGCGCCCGCACCCCGGGTCCACCCCACCGCGATCCGCATCCCACCACCCCCAACCAACCATCAGGAGCTCGACCATGAGCAAGCCCCGCATCGTCCTCGCCTACTCCGGCGGGCTCGACACCTCCGTGGCCATCGAGTGGCTCAAGGAGCACAAGGACGTCGAGGTGGTGGCCTGTGCCGTCGACGTCGGCCAGGGCATCGATGACCTCGAGGAGATCCGCCAGCGCGGCCTGGACTGCGGCGCGGTGGAGTCGGTCGTGATCGACGCCCGCCAGGAGTTCGCCGAGGAGTTCATCGCGCCCGCGCTCAAGGCCAACGCGATGTACATGAACAAATACCCCCTGGTCTCGGCGCTCTCGCGCCCGTTGATCGTCAAGCACCTGGTGCGCGTCGCCCGGGAGACCGGGGCTGCCGGCGTCGCCCACGGCTGCACGGGCAAGGGCAACGACCAGGTGCGCTTCGAGGTGGGCACGATGTGCCTCGCCCCCGACCTCGACAACCTCGCTCCCATCCGCGAGTGGGGCCTGACCCGGGACGCCGCGATCGACTGGGCGCTCGAGCGCGACATCCCGATCCCGATCAAGTCCAAGGAGTCGCCCTACTCGATCGACGAGAACGCCTGGGGGCGCACCGCTGAGTGCGGCATCCTCGAGGACCCGTGGGCCCAGCCGCCCGAGGACGTCTTCGAGCGCACCGTGAGCATCGCCGACGCGCCCGACGAGCCCGAGGAGCTGACGATCACCTTCGAGCAGGGCCTGCCGGTCGCGGTCGACGGGGTGTCGCTGCCGCTGGCCGAGCTCGTCGCCCACCTCGACGAGCGGGCCGGACGTCACGGCGTCGGCCGCATCGACATGATCGAGGACCGGCTGGTGGGCATCAAGAGCCGTGAGCTCTACGAGTGCCCCGGCGCGATCACGCTGATCACCGCCCACCGCGACCTCGAGGATCTCTGCCTCGAGCAGGAGCTCGCCGAGCACAAGCGCGGCGAGGAGGGCCGCTACGCCCAGCTGATCTACAACGGGCTGTGGTGGGGACCGCTCAAGTCGGCGCTCGACGCCTTCATGGACGAGGCCAGCGCCTACGTCTCCGGTGAGGTCCGCGTGCAGCTGTTCAAGGGGCACGCCACCGTGGTGGGGCGCCGCAGCGACGTGGGGCTCTACACCTACGAGATGGCCACCTACGACGAGGACGACCAGTTCGACCAGACGCTCGCCGAGGGCTTCGTCAAGCTCTGGGGCCTGCCGCTGAAGACCTGGGCGGCCCGGGCAGCCAACCAGGGCGAGGGCCTGTGAGCCAGCCCCCACCCTCGCCCACCGGCCCGCTGCCCGTAGCTTTGGGAGCGGGCCGGTGAGCCACGTGCGCATCCTGCAGATCGACGTGCCCGCACCGCAGCTGGAGGCGGCGGTGGACTTCTGGGCCGGTGCGTTGTCGGCGACCCCGCGCGACGCACCCGGCGCGTTCGTCCACCTCGTCGATGCCCGCTCGGCGATCGAGGTCCACGTCCAGGCGACCGGCGACCCCGTGGCGCGCTACCACCTCGACATCGAGGCGGTCGACCGCGATGCCGAGGTGGCACGTCTGACCGGCGTCGGGGCCCGGGAGCTGGCCCGCTTCGACGGGGGCTACACCGTGCTCCATGACCCGGCCGGGCTGGCGCTGTGCGTGATCGATCCGGACGCGGCCACCCCCACCCCGGTCGTCGCCGCTCGTGGCGAGCACGGCCACCTCGACGCGATCCACCTCGACGTCCCGGGTGAGCATGCCCGTGACGCCACCACGTTCTGGGCCGCGCTGCTCGGGCTGCCGCCGGCGTCGGTCTGGCAGCTGGACGGTCCCGGCGGCACCCTCGCCCTCGCGGTCACGGCCACCGACGCAGCCGCGGCCCGCCTGCGGGTGGCCCTCAGCGCATCCGAGCCGGCCGCCGAGGTGGATCGGCTCGTGGGGCTCGGCGCCCTACGGTGTGGTGACAGCGACGGCTCGACGCGGCTGTGTGACCCGGCCGGCAACCCCGTCGAGGTGGTCGCCCGCACGAGGAGCCCGATGTGACCGAGCAGGGTCCGACCGACGCAGGCCGCCTGTGGGGCGGGCGCTTCACCGCTGGCCCCGACGAGGCGGCGTGGGCGCTCGGCGTCTCCACCGGCTTCGACCGGCAGCTGTGGCGCCAGGACCTGGCCGGCTCGCGTGCGCACGCACACGAGCTGCACCGCATCGGCGTGCTCGATGACCACGAGCGCGACGAGCTGCTCGGCGCCCTGCAGCGCTGCGCCGAGTTGTTCGAGCGCGACGCCTTCCCGTTCGTGCCGGGCGACGAGGACGTCCACGGCGCGATCGAGCGCTGGCTGGTCGAGCAGCTCGGCCCGCTCGGGGGCAAGCTGCGTGCCGGACGCTCACGCAACGATCAGATCGCAAGCGACCTACGGCTGTGGTGCCGGGACGCCTGCGATCGGCTGATCCAGCTCATCGGCGAGCTGCAGGCGGCGTTCGTCGACCAGGCCGAGGCCCACCTCGGCTGGCTCGCGCCCGGCTACACCCATCTGCAGCGCGGCCAGCCCGTCCTGCTCAGCCACCACCTGCTCGCCTACGTGTGGATGCTCGACCGGGACGCGGGCCGGCTGCGCGACGCCCGTGCGCGGCTCGACGCCTCGGTGCTCGGCTCGGGTGCTCTGGCCGGCCAGACCCTCGGGCTCGACCCGCAGGCCTACGCCGACCAGCTCGGGTTCGCCGCGGTGGCGCCCAACTCGATGGACGCGGTCGCCTCGCGCGACTTCGCCCTGGAGGTGGTCAGCGCCTGTGCGATCCTCGCCGTCGACCTCTCGCGGCTGGGGGAGGAGATCGTGCTGTGGGCGACCGCGGAGTTCGGCTTCGTGCGTGTGGGTGAGGCCTTCTCCACCGGCAGCTCGATCATGCCCCAGAAGCGCAACCCGGACGTCGCCGAGCTGGTGCGCGGCAAGGCCGGACGGGTGGTGGGCGCGGTCACCTCGCTGTTGACCACGCTCAAGGCGCTGCCGCTGACCTACGACCGCGACCTGCAGGAGGACAAGGAGCCGGTCTTCGACGCCGTCGGCACCCTCGAGCTGGTGCTGCCGGCGGTGACCGGCATGGTCGCCTCGCTCAGCTTCGATTCTGAGCGGCTCCGTGCCGCAGCAGCCGGCGGCTTCGCCCTCGCGACCGACCTTGCCGAGGAGCTGGTGCGCCGCGGTGTTCCGTTCCGCGAGGCCCACGAGGTCGTCGGCGAGGTGGTACGCCTGGCCGAGTCGCAGGAGCTCGACCTCGACGGGCTCGACGCCGAGCAGCTCGCCGGCGTCCACCCGGCGCTCGGCGAGGGCGTCGCGGACCTGCTGGATGCCGATCAGGCGGTCGCCAGGCGCGATGCGCCCAACGCGACGGCCATCGGCTCGGTGCGCGGCCAGCTCGAGCGAGCGCGCGCGACGGCGAGCGTGAACCTCGCCTGAATCACGGGAGGCAGCTGTGGCGGACGTGAACACCGAGGTCGCTCGACAGCTAGCCGAGCTCGCTGCCCTGACCGAGATCGACGAGGGGGATCCCAACTCCTTTCGGGTGCGCGCCTACCAGAACGCCGAGCGTGCCGTCAGGGGCCTGGATCGGCCAGTGTCGGAGCTCTCGGCCTCTCAGCTCGCGCAGGTCAAGGGCATCGGCAAGAGCATCGCCGCGAAGATCCGTGAGTACGTCGACGCGGGACGGATCAGCAAGCTCGAACAGCTGCGGGAGCAGCACCCCCGTGGGCAGCGTGAGCTGATGAGGATCCCGGGCCTCGGTCCGAAGACCGTGCAGCTGCTCAGCGATGAGCTCGGCATCACCGACGTCGACGCGCTGGCTGAGGCGATCGAGCAGGGTCGTCTGTCGGATCTGCCCGGCATGGGCGAGAAGACGATCGCCAACCTCAGCGAGGCCATCGAGGAGCTCGGCCTCACCTCCAAGGACCAGCGCATCCCCATCGCCACCGCCCTGCCACTGGCCGAGCGCATCGTCGCGGCGCTCGAGGACCTGCCAGGCGTCGACCGCGCGGCGTACACCGGCAGCCTGCGCCGCTTCCGTGAGGACATCGGCGACGTGGACGTGCTGGTCACGGGCTCGCACCCTGATGAGGCCCACCGGGCCCTGCGAGAGCTCGACGACGTCGAGCGCACCATCGGCACCGGCGAGACCAAGACCTCAGTGGTGACCCGCGACGGTGTCCAGGTCGACCTGCGGTCGGTGCCGTCGCAGAGCTACGGCGCAGCGCTCGTCTACTTCACCGGTTCCAAGGCGCACAACATCCGTCTGCGCCAGCGCGCGATCGAGCGCGGCTGGTCGCTCAACGAGTACGCCCTGGCCCACCAGGAGGACGGTGAGGTGGTGGCCTCGGCCACCGAGCAGGAGGTCTACGCCGCGCTCGACCTGCCGTGGGTGCCCGCCGAGCTGCGTGAGGACGACGGCGAGCTCGAGGCGGCCGAGGCCGGCGAGCTGCCGGACGTGCCGACCGTCGACGACCTGCGTGGCGATCTGCACGATCACACCGATCTCTCCGGCGACGGTCACGATCCGCTCGAACAGCTGGTGGCCGGCGCGGTCGAGCGTGGGCTGGCCTACCTCGCCATCACCGATCACGCCGAGGACCTGCGGATCAACGGCGTCTCCCGCGAGCAGATGCTCGAGCAACGCCGTCGGCTACGCGATCTGGAGGACGAGCGCGGCGACATCCGACTGCTGCACGGCGCCGAGCTCAACATCGCTCTCGACGGAGGGCTGGACTACGACGACGACTTCCTCGCCGGGTTCGACTGGCTGGTCGCCAGCGTCCACTCGCACTTCAGCCGTAGCGTCGAGGAGCAGACCGAGCGGGTCATCACCGCGATCCGTCATCCGGCTGTGACGGCGATCGGTCACCTGACCGGACGGCTGATCGGGCAGCGCCGTGGTATCGAGCTCGACGTGGGCGCCGTGCTCGACGCAGCGGCCGAGACCGGTACGGCCATCGAGATCAACGCGGCGCTCTCCCGGCTCGATGCACCGGTCGAGATCCTGCGCGAGGGCCAGCGGCGGGGCTGCACGTTCGTGATCTCGACCGATGCGCACGCCGTCGCAGACCTCGACCGCCGTCGGTACGGCATCGCCCAGGCGCGTCGCGCCGGCCTCGACCGTCACCGGATCGCCAACACCCTGCCGCTGGAACGCTTCGAGCGCTGGCTGGCGGGGATCAGGCCGTGATGCGGCATGTCTGAGACCGACGAGGACCTCGGTCGGCTCGTTGGCCCACCGCGCCCGGTCGAACGGGCACGCTTGGCGGTGGCCGCCGAGACGGCAGCGAGCGAGCTCCTGGGCCTGCTGCTGGTGCGTGACGACCCCACCGCCGACACCGGGCGGATCGTGGCGCGCATCGTGGAGACCGAGGCCTACCACCAGGCCGATCCCGCCAGCCACAGCCACCGTGGCCGCACCGCCCGGGCCGAGCCGATGTTCTGGCAGCCGGGCACGGCCTACGTCTACCGCTCCTACGGGGTCCACTGGTGCCTGAACGTCAGCGTCGAGCCGGCGGGCATCGGTGCCGCCGTGCTGCTGCGGGCCGCGGTCGTGCTCGAGGGCGCCGACGCGGTCATGGCGCGGCGACGCGGCGACCGACGGCCCCATGAGCTGCTGCGTGGTCCCGGCAACCTCAGCGCGGGGCTCGACCTCGACGGCCCGCGGCACGATTCCGGCGACCTGATCGGCTCGGTGGCGGGCCTGCGTCTGGCAGACGATGGTTGGCGGCCGGCGCCCGAGCGGATCGCATGTGGACCGAGGGTCGGGGTCAGCGCCGCCGCCGACCGTCCCTGGCGTCGTTACCTCCACGACGTGCGGGCGGTCAGCGCCTACCGGCGCTCACCCCGAGCACGCACCCCGTAGTCGGCCCGGGGACGGGGCGCGGACGGGCGTGAGGCAGGTGGGCGAGTTGACAGGACACGACCGGGGTCCGTACGCTCTCACTTCCACCCGGCAGGCCCGGCTCCTCGCGAGCCCGACCGACACCGGGGACGGTCCACCGACCGACCCCAGTGTCGACGCCCAACGGCCACGGGTTGGACGGATCGAGGTACAGGCGCTAGCTTCACGGCTCGCGCCGACCTCAGGGTCCGCGACAAGCGGTGACGCGCTGGAAGCCGACCCCGACGGGGCGGAACCCGGTGCTCCGCGCACCGCTCCTTGAGAACTGCACATGGTGCCAAAAGCCAGTGCCTACCCGTGTCCCCTCACAGGGAGACGGGCAGGACACGCCCCGTCGATCTCACGTTCATTCGTGGGATCGCGAGTCCGTGTCCGTAGGACCCTTTAATGATATTCGATGAAGGGATCAACGAGCGTTGCTTCACGCAGCGCCGACACCCTTCGTTGCTCGATCGTTTCCGCTTGTCAAAGTGGTAATCACGATCTTTCAACGGAGAGTTTGATCCTGGCTCAGGACGAACGCTGGCGGCGGGTCTAACACATGCAAGTCGAGGGACGAAGCGAGGTGCTTGCACCTCGTGGAGACCGGCGAACGGGTGAGTAACACGTGAGGAACCTACCCCGTACTCCGGGATAACCGCGGGAAACCGTGGCTAATACCGGATGCTCCACCGTGATCGCATGATCGCGGTGGGAAAGTTCAGGCGGTATGGGAGGGCCTCGCGGCGTATCAGCTAGTTGGTGAGGTAACGGCTCACCAAGGCAACGACGCGTAGCTGGAGTGAGAGCTCGATCAGCCACACTGGGACTGAGACACGGCCCAGACTCCTACGGGAGGCAGCAG
>JBKGZF010000124.1:0-6775 GCA_046545715.1 Nitriliruptoraceae bacterium
CAAGGGCAAGCTCATCCCCGTCCGGGTCTACGAGCTGCTCGGCGAGAGCGGCGCGCTCCTCGGGGGTCAGTCGGCCGCCACCGGCGCCCTGCTCGGCCGGCGCCTCGGTCGCCGTCGCCACCCCGCCACCGCCGGACGAGGAGCGGAACTCCTCGAGCTCCTGCTGCGCCTGCTCGGCCGGCTTCGGCCCCAGCGTCTGGCCCTCGGCGATCTTCGCCTGGCGGACGGCGGCCGCCTTGGCCTTCGCCCGAGCGATGCGCTCGCTCTTGCCCTCGCTGATCAGGCGGTCATAGACCTCCTGATCGATCTGGACCTCGTCGCTCATCGTCTACGCCTTCGTCACGTGACCGGCGCCGGCTACGGCGGCACCGGGAAGCCGAGGGTCGATCACAGCGGGCCGGAGATGCCGCCGTCCTTGCGGATCCGCCAGAAGTGGACCGCGAGGAAGACGACGGTGATGAACGGGATGAACAGCACGTGGAGCACGTACCACCGCAGCAGGGTGTCGGGGCCGATCTCCATCCCACCGAGCAGCACGAACTTGACCTGGTCACCGAACACCGGGGTGAAGCCCATCATGTTGGTGCCGACGGTGACCGCCCACAGCGCGAGCTGGTCCCACGGCAGCAGGTAGCCGGTGAACGACAGCAGCAGGGTGAGCGTCAGCAGGATCACGCCCACGACCCAGTTGAACTCCCGCGGCGGCTTGTAGGCCCCGTGGTAGAAGACCCGCGCCATGTGCAGGAACACGGTGAACACCATCAGGTGCGCACCCCAGCGATGGAGGTTGCGTACCAGCTGGCCGAAGGTGATCGACGCCGAGAGCTCACGCATGTTGAGGTAGGCGACCTCGGTGCCCGCACCGGCAGCGGGGGTGTAGAAGAACATCAGGAAGATGCCGGTCACGGTCAGCAGGACGAACAGGAAGAAACTCAGCCCCCCCAGGCAGTAGGTGTAGGTGAGCTTGAGCCCGTGCCGCTTCACCTTCACCGGGTGGAGGTGGTAGAGCACGTTGTTCATCGCCGCGAGGGCACGGTCACGTGAGGTGTCGCGGTAGCCCTTCCGGTAGATCGAGCCTGGCCGGAAGATGGACTTCCAGATCACGTTGTCCTGGACCTGGCCCTTGAGGTCGTTCTTCGCCACGGTGACAGTCCTCGGATCGCGCTGGTCGGTCGGGTCAGTTGTCGACCCGGCCGAGCCAGAGGGCGTCGGACGGGCAGCGCTCCACGCAGATGGCGCAGCGGGTGCACTCGTTGTCGTCGATGATGAACACGGCGTGCGATTGGGTCGCCAGGGTCTTGAGAGCCTCGGCGTCAGCGTCCTGGATGATGTCCGGCGACATCATGAAGATGCACTCCCACGGGCAGACGTCCTCGCAGGCGCGGCACAGGATGCACAGCTCCGCTGTCAACCCGATGTGGCGCTTGGGCTTGACCCGCTCCTGGAGCCAGTTGGGATCGACCTGCTGGACGGTGTAGTCGTCGAAGACGAGCGGATGCTCGCCCCGGTCGGTCTTCCCCATGGTGCACCTCCCTGCTGCGTGGATGGCTGCGGCCGCTTCGCTGCGTCGCCCGCCTACTTGTAGCCGCCGGACTCCGACTTGGTCTCACCGGCGGCGAGCGTCTTCGGGTAGCGGCGCTGCACACGCAGCCACGCCCAGATGGTGACCACGACCCCGCCGATCATAAGGGCGCCGACGACCCCCTCGGTGATCACGCCGTAGAGGTTCGAGGCGAGGTCGAGGCGGTAGTCGTCGGTGACGTCGATCCCCGCCGAGGCGGGGATGACGGTGCCGGAGAGCAGGTCGCTGTTGGAGGTGGTGAACTGGATCCAGCCGTGCGGCAGGACCCCGTGCAACCACCACAGCAGGCTGGAGGCGCCCATCACGCCCATCACCGCCGAGAGCCACTCGCGCTTGCCGTGGAGCACCTTGGCCAGGTAGAGCGGCAGCACACCGAGCGGCCCGAGCCACAGCAGCGTGATCAAGACACCGACCCAGCCGCGCCCCTCGTCCGCCGGATCGCCGAAGACATACAGCGCACGGAACACGTCCGGGAGGGCTGCGAACATCTCGCCGAACCACTCGAGCACGTCGCACCTTCTCCTGGCTCGGACCGGGCCCGCCGACACCGGGTGGCCGGTCGTGGATCCCGGGACTCGCGGTGAGGGCGCTACGGGTACCCGCTGCCGTGACCCCGGGGGCGTTCGCTGGATCTCGTCACTGGATCTCAAGGACCGGCAACCACCGGTCCGCGCACGGTACCAAGCGGCGGAAGACCCGAACAAACGGTCACCGCCGTCCGCCACGGACGGAGGTCATCTCCCGGTGTGACTCCCGCCCCCGCCCCGTGGCCACCGCGCGACGCACACCGGGCCGGGAGTCACCACTCCCAGTGCTCCTCGGGACCGACGTCCCTCAGCCGTGAGCGCCGAGCTCGGCCGCCGCCTCGCGGGCAGCACCCAGCACCTGGTCGACGAGCGGACGATCGAGCGCCGCGGAGGGGAAGATCACCTCGAAGCCGGACGGAGCCAGGTAGACGCCCCGCTCGAGCATCGCGTGGAAGAACCGGCCGTAGGCCGCGTGGTCGGCGGCGGCCACGTCCTCGTAGCGGCGTGGGGCGGCCGCTGCGAACAGGACCCCTAGCAGGGTCCCGTGCCGGGTGACGGTCGCGGTCACCCCGGCCGCGTCGAACGCCGCCTGCAGGCCGTCGCCGAGGTAGCGGGCGGTGTCCTCGAGGTGGTCGTAGACCTCCGGGGTCAGCAGCTCCAGCTGGGCCCGGCCGGCCGCCACCGCGACCGGGTTACCCGAGAGGGTCCCGGCCTGGTAGACGGGCCCGTCCGGTGCGAGGTGGTCCATCAGCTGAGCCTGTCCCCCGAGCGCGGCCAGCGGGAACCCGCCCCCGACGACCTTGCCCATGACCGTCAGGTCAGCCGCCACGCCGTGGAGCTCCTGGGCGCCGCCACGAGCCAGGCGGAAGCCGGTGATGACCTCGTCGAACACCAGCACGGCACCGGCGGCATCGGCCTGGGCACGCAGGTGGGCGAGGAAGCCGGGCTCAGGCGGAACCAGGTTCATGTTCGCGGCGACGGGCTCGGCGACGATCGCAGCGAGATCGTCGCCGTGCTCGGCCACGGCCGCAGCGACGGCGTCAGGATCGTTCCAGGGCACCAGGATCGTGTCCTCCGTCGCCCCCTCGGTCACTCCGGGCGAGCCGGGGATGCCCAGCGTGGCGACACCGGACCCGGCGGCTGCCAACAGCGCGTCCGCGTGGCCGTGGTAGTGGCCGACGAACTTCAGCAGCCGGCGCCGCCCCGTCGCCCCGCGGGCGAGGCGCACCGCGCTCATGGCCGCCTCCGTACCGGAGTTGGTCAGTCGCACCTTCTCCACCGACGGCACGGCGTCGATGATCGCTTCGGCCAACGCCACCTCACCGGCGGTTGGGGCCCCGAACGACGAGCCGCGCCCGAGCGCGCTCGATGCGGCCTCGATGACCTCGGCGCGGGCATGGCCCAGGAGCAGCGGCCCCCACGACCCGACCAGGTCGATGTAGCGGTTGCCGTCCTCGTCGATGATCGAGGCGCCCTCGCCCCGAGCCATGAACACCGGGGTGCCGCCGACGCTGTTGAAGGAGCGGGCGGGTGAGCTCACCCCACCGGGGATGACCGTCGACGCACGATCGAACAGGGCAGCGGACCGGTCGGTGTTCACGTGGCATCCTTCCGGCGATCACGGACGGACGTGCTCGAAGATGACGTTGTCGGCCAGGCTACGAGCCCGCGCGAGCCCCTCGGGACCGACGGCGGTCCAGGTCAGCAACAGGCCACCGCTGGCCCGCCATCGGTCGGTCGCGGGGTTGGGCAGCCCCGACAGGTCGTAGCTGACGGCGTGCGGCGCGACCCGCGGCAGGTCGGTCAGGGCCGCGAGCCGCCGCCGGACCGGCTCGTGCAGCCCCACGTCCTCCAACGGCCCGGAGGTCAGCACCCGCACCGCGTCCGGCCGGCGGCGCCGGAACCAGGACACGCTGAGGGGGTTGAACGCTGCGACGCACCAGGGGCCGGGATGACCATCGAGGACCGTGGCGACCGCCTGCTCGAGCGATCCCACCCGTAGCCGCTCCTGCTTGAGCTCGACCATCACCGGGACGTGGCTGAGGCGCTCGAGCGCCTCGGCCAGGCTCGGCACGTGTGCGGTGGTACCGCCCAGCCGCAACGACCGCAGCTGCTGCACCGTGAGATCGCCGACCCGGGCAGCGTGCCCGGCGACCCGCCCCAGATCGGGGTCGTGGAGCACCACGGGGACGCCGTCCCGGCTGAGGTGGACGTCGAGCTCGACGCCGTAGCCCTCGCGGGCCGCGGCCTCGAACGCCGGCAGGGAGTTCTCGGGACGCTCCTCGTCGTGTAGCCCACGGTGGGCCAGGGGCACCTCGGCGAGCCAGGCCGGCGGTGCCGCCCGTCGATCCGTCAGGGGGGTCTGGTCGGGCTCGGTCACGACCCGTCGGCCACAGACAGCGGGCCCGGGCGTGCCCCCAGCGGACCGTGCGACGAGGCAGCTCCGGTCACCGCGCGTCCTGCTCGGCCAGCTCGAGGGCGGCGTAGGTCAGCACCAGGTCCGCGCCGGCCCGCAGGATCGAGAGCACGGCCTCGCGCATCGCCGCCTCCCCGTCGAGCCAACCACGCTCCGCGGCGGCCCGGATCATCGCGTACTCACCCGACACGTGGTAGGCGGCGAGCGGGACGTCTTGCTCGGCCCGCGCATCACGGAGCACGTCGAGGTAGGGCAGCGCCGGCTTGACCATCAGGGCGTCGGCGCCCTCGGCGAGATCGAGGGCGAGCTCGCGTCGCGCCTCACGGCGGTTGGCGGGGTCCATCTGGTGCCCCGCACGGTCACCCTCGGTCATGCTCGACTCGGCGGCCTCACGGAAGGGCCCGTAGAACGCCGAGGCGTACTTGGCCGCGTAGGCGACGATGCCGACCGCCTCATGGTCGGCCTCGTCGAGACCGTGCCGGATCGCAGCGACCTGACCGTCCATCATCCCCGACGGCGCGACGAGATCGGCCCCCGCCTGCGCGTAGGCGATCGCGTCACGGACGTAGCCATCGACGGCAGCGTCGTTGAGCACCTGGCCGTCGGGACCCAGCGGGCCGCAGTGACCGTGGTCGGTGTACTCGCACTGGCACACGTCGGCCCACAGCACCAACCGGTCACCGACCGCGGCACGGATCGATCGCAGCGCCGTCGGCACTGGACCCTGCGGATCCCACCCCGATGCCCCCAGCGGGTCCTTGCTGCTGGGGACCCCGAAGAGGATCATCCCGCCGACACCGAGCTCCGCCGCCCGCTGCGCCAGCTCCACGATCGAGGTGGCGCTGTGCTGGTGGACCCCAGGCATCGAGCCGATCGGCTCGGGCACCGCGGCATCCTGCTTGACGAACGCCGGCAGCACGAGCGCGGCGGGATCGATGCGCGTCTCGGCCACGGCCCGGCGCAGTGCCGGGGTCCGGCGCAGCCGGCGGAGGCGGGTGGAGGGGAACACGGTCACCAGCCTACTGGCGATCGGGGCCGAGCCACCGCCAGGCGGCAGCCAGGGCGGCGATGCCGAGCCCGACGGCGAGCGCGTGCTGCAGCTGCCGGTCAGACGACCCGGCCATGCCCGCCGCGTCAGCGACACCGACACGTTCCCGGGTGGCCGCGCTGACCGTCTGCGCGGCCCCGCCCGGACCCGGATCGACCGGTCGGTCGCGCCACGCGACGCGCGGCACCGGGGGTGGTCCATCGTCGTCAGCGTCCGAGCCCGGTCCCCCTCGCTCGGCCTGCTCGGCAGGCTCCTCGCGGCGCTCGCGGCGGACCGCGGAGAGCTCAGCCCCCGAGAGGAAGAGCCGACCGGCGAGGTAGAGCAGCAGCATCAGGCCGATCACCCCGCCCAACGCGCCGTAGAGCGCGTTGGCCTGCTCCATCTGGCCACCGATGTAGCCGGCACCGGCGACCTTGAGCGCCATCCACCCCAGCGCACCGAGCACCGCGCCCGGCAGCAGCTCTCGGGCCGTGTACGGCGCCGAGGGGGACAGCAGCAGGTAGGCGCCGAGGAACAGCGCGAGATCCAGGCCGAAGGTGATCACCATCGAGAGCACCAGCGCCAGTGGACCCGGCAGGCTGCCGATGCCCGTGGCCGCGAGGGACGAGGCTCCCGCCGCCGCGAGCGCGAGGGTGCCAAGCCCGACCAGCGCAGCGAGCTGGCGCACCTTCGCGCCAAGACCGCTCATCACCTCACCCCGCAGCACCACGCGGGTCGCGATCATCGCGGCGTTGATCACCTTCAGCCCCGGGATCAGCAGCGTGACCAACCCGACCACGCCGATGGTGCCACGCTGGTCGACGACCCCTTCGACGAGCTGGTCCACCGCGGTCGTGCCGCCCGCGCTGTCCTCGCGGGTGGCCTCGAAGCCCGGCAGCGCGTCGGTGATCGCCGCCGCGACCGCTCGCTGCTCGGCCGGGTCCTCCAGCACGAAGCCGGCGACCGATACCGCGAGCGCGAGCAGGGGGAACAGCGAGAGGAAGCCGAAGAACCCGATCGAGGCCGCAAGGGGGTCAGCGGCATCGCGGACGTAGCGCTCGTGCACAGCCAGCGCCGTCCCCAGCACCGGCAGGCCAGCGACCCGGTCCTTGAGCCCCACGCAGCCTCCGGTCTCGGCACCCTGTCCGGCACGGGTGCGCGATGACCGGCGAGCTTACTGGTGGGCGGCCGCCACCAGGGCGTCCACCAGGCCGTCGAGGTCG
>JBKGZF010000125.1:0-6769 GCA_046545715.1 Nitriliruptoraceae bacterium
GGTCGCATCAACCCCGGCGACGGCATCCAGCGCGTCGCGCACCACCTTGACCGGATGCGCGACCAGCAGCTGTTGCGCCGTGGACTCATCGACGCCGAGTTCGCACAGCCGACGAGCAAGCGCACCGTCGTCCGGCGAGGGGTCGCCGGGGTCGGGGCGACTGATCTCGCGCGCGCCCGCGCGGGAAGTCTGCTGCTGTTGTTGACCAGCAGCAGGCTGTTCTCTGTTGTGTCCCAGTTCTGGCGACACCGAGAACTGCGACACGGGCTGATCCGGCGAAACCTGGCCGCTTTGCGCCGTGTCGCAATTCTTGGGACACGGGCCCGTGTCGCAGAAACTGGGACAGGTACCGACCGCCGCATCCCAAGAGTTGGGACAGGGGCCGTCGGTTGGCTCGTCGGGCCCCTTCCCCTTGTCGGACACGCCGTTGACCGTTGGGGTAACGGTGAAGCGCTCCAGCGCAGCCGAGGGATCAAGGACGTAGCGGGCGGTCTCGAAGCGGCCCGCCGTTGGCTCGCGCACTTCCTCGTGGAGCACGAAGCCATGCTCGCGCAACCGCGCCAGATGGCGGCTGACGGTGTTCTTCGCCAGCCCCAGGTTGGCCGCGATACGGCGAACGGACGTCCCGGCGACCAGGCGCCCCTCAGCATCCAGCGACGCGTCGAGGGCGATGTCCTCCAAGATCACCCAGGCCGTGACCCCGACCACCCGCTTGACCGGACGCGAAGACGGGAAGACCTTGGCGAACGGCTCGGCACGTCCCACGATGCGACCGTCGGAAAGCGCGCGGCCGATCTCCTGGCCGAACGCCACAACATCACGGGCCTGCTGCGGCTCTGGTTCGGGCGGCATCTCGGGCCGCATCAGCGGCCCCCAAGGTGCGCGCCGTCACCTCCCAGCAGTCGTCGACGTAGCGGGGGTCGCTCGCTCACATCGCGCTCACGAACTGCGGTGCCGAGCAGGGAAAGCCCGTGCCGGTCCGTGCCCCTAGTCCGTGCATCGCTGCAGGTCAGAGGCATGTTCAAGGACGGGCGGCTATCGACCGGCATGGGGAGAAGCCGACTACGGATCAGGCGGCCGGGGGTTCGAATCCCTCCCAGCGCGCTTCTCGTTTTCGGCCTTCCAGGACCATCTGGGAGGCCGGTTTCTGTGTCTTGGGGTTCCCGACTGAAGAGCTGTCCACAGGGCTGGCGTAACTGCTCGGGGCAGATGCCCGACCGTTCGTAGCGTGGTGATCGCGGCCTGTGGATGGAGGTGGGCGATCGGGGTGGACCGTCTGCCGTCCCTGCGGATGCGTCCACTGGTCGAGGTCTCATCCACCGCGATCGTGACGTAGCTCGAGCAGGTCGAAGCCGCCACGTGAGGTGCTGATGCGGATCACCTTGCCGCGATGCTGCGGGAGGTGTTCGCGGATGCGCTGGACGAGCGGCTCATCGGGCACAGCCGGATGCCAGCTTCGCAGAGAGCGGCACCTCACGACCTTACGAGGATATACAGTAGTCGCAAGGAGTATATATACAACCTCGGAGGCGGCGGTGACCAAGAAGCTGATCGACATCGACGAGGACACCTTGGCGCAGGCGACGGACGTTCTCGGTGCTGCGACCATGAAGGAGACGGTCAACCGTGCGCTGGCCGAGGTCGTGCTGCTAGCCGAGCGCCGAGCCCACGCCGACCGGCTTACCCGTATGGATGGCCTCGACCTGGACGATGACCAGATCATGGCTGGTGCGTGGCGGTGAGGCCTGCCTACCTGGCAGACAAGAGCGCGCTGGTCCGCATGCCGAACGCCGCGGTACGTGCCCGACTCGAACCGCTGCTGGTCGACGGGCTGGTGGCCACCTGCGGGATCATCGATCTGGAGATCGGGTTCTCGGCGCGGACTGCCCCGGTCCATCGCGACATCCGCCGCGAACGGCGGTCGCTGCCGCGTGCGAGGATCGATGACGACGTGCTCGACCGGGCGTTCGAGGTCCAGGGGCTGTTGGCAGACCGCGGGCAGCACCGGTTGGCGATCCCGGATCTGATCATCGCCGCCGCCGCCGAGTCAGCCGGCCTGACCGTGTTGCACTACGACGCCGATTTCGAGCGCATCGCCGAGGTCACCGATCAGGAACAGGACTGGGTCGTGCCACGCGGAAGCGTGTAGCCCAGTCCGGCAACGCGTTCACGAACATCGTGCACCACGGCGGTTGCAGCCAGGTGGGTCCCGCTGCCGCTGGTCCGTCCGGCTGGCCGTGTGCCGTGCTGGCCGATGGCCGATCGCCATGTGACGTCAGCAGGCCATCGGCAGCACCCTCGCGTGACATCGCAGCCAGCGTGGCGGCGAGGTGACGCGAAACGACCATCGGCAGTCGCCTAGCGTCACGTCGGCGGGAGCGACCGCCGATAGCAGGCGACGGCGACCGGACAGCAGCGCCCGCTTCTGTTACCTGCTCGTGGTGACGATGCCGAGGCCTACGACTCGCAGGGAGGCGAGCCGGCCGGCGTCATCGAAGGTGTCGCCGCCGGAGCGATCAATGAGGTCGAGTTCGCCGTGTGGATCGCGGCGCGTGTCAAGTGGCCGTGGCCAGTCGGAGCGAACGACGTATACCCCGATGACCCGGATCCGGTGGCAAGTCGTGACCGATCGTGATCACTGTCCGTGGGTCACGTCCGTCGAGGTGGTGTGCGAGGGGTGCGTCATCGGGTCGCTGTCAGGCGGCGTCGGGTCATCGATGATTTCCTGGCCTTCCCTCGACGCCGACCGCCGGGGTTGGCTCAGGCCACGCGGGCCTGGTCGGTCTCCAGGGGCAGGTCAGCGCTGTGCCAGCCGATCAGGCCGTCGGCAACGTTGACCGCGTCGACGCCGAGCTGGCGCAGGTGCTGTACCGCCAGCGCCGAGCGGTTGCCGGAGCGGCAGATCACCGCGATGGGCCGGTCTGGATCGAGCTCGGCCTGGCGCGCGGCCAGCTCGCCGAGCGGGATGTTGATCGCGTCCGGTGCGCGGACCTCGGCGAACTCGACGCCCTCGCGCACGTCGAGCAGGAGCGCTTCCTGCTGCTGCACGCGGCGGTGGGCCTCGCTGGCCGGGACCTCCGGCACGGTGTCATGGGGTTGGAACGGGCGCATGGGGTGGCCTCCGAATGATCGGGAGCAGGTGCACGGGTATATGTACGTACAAATGCTCCCGGGTCGGCTGGTATTCCCCGAGCGGCATCCGGAGGTCGGGACGCGTCACGTCCAGCGCTCGATGAGTCCGGTGAGCAGCCGCAGCGGCTTGCGCGCGGTGGCGGCGGCTCCATCGAGCACCTCGGTCGAGAGCTGCTCGCAGCGCCGCAGGTCGTCGTCGGTCTGGTCGTCGAGCTGCGCCACCACCTCGGGATCGAGCAGCACGACGTCCACCTCCTCGTCGATCTGCAACGAGCGGTGGTTGAGGTTGGCGCTGCCGACGATGCCGGTCTCGCCGTCGACGGTGAGCACCTTGGCGTGCAGCATCGTCGGCACGAAGTGGTAGAGCTCGATGCCCGCCTCGAGGAGGTCGGGGTAGCGGCGCTCGGTCGCGAGCCGTGCCACCTCCTTGTCGTTGTTCGGGCCCGGTAGCAGCAGCTGCACCTGCACCCCGCGTGAGGCGGCTCGGGCGAGCGCCGCGAACATCACCTCATCGGGGGCGAAGTACGGCGTGGTGATGCGGATGCGTCGGCGCGCTCGGGCGAACAGGACCCGGCGCAGCATCGCGACGTCGCTCCATCCCTCCTCCGATTCCCCTCGCACGACCATCGCCGTCGTCGGTCCGTCAGCGGGCTGGACCGGGAACCGGTCGCGGTCGTCGAAGGGGTCATCGGCCTCTTCGATCCAGTCGTCGAGGAAGGCGGCTCGCAGGCCGTCGACGATCGGGCCGCGCAGCCGCAGCTGGGTCTCACGCCATCCCGTGCCGTCGTCGGAGCTGCCGTCCCACTCCTCGGCGATCCCGACGCCGCCGACGAAGCCGACCTCCTCGTCGCAGACCAGGACCTTGCGGTGGGTGCGGTGACCGGGGTTGCGTGTGTCGCCTGCGTCGATCAGCGGGCGGAACCAATGCAGCTGCACGCCAGCCGTGACCATGTCCTCGATCAGCGCGCGGTCGACGTGGCGGGCACCGAGGGCATCGAGGATCACTCGGCAGCGGACCCCGGCCGCAGCCCGGTCACACAGCACCTCGGCGAACCGTCGGGCGACGTCCCCACGCCAGTAGACGAACGTGAGCAGGTCGACGGTGCGCGTGGCGGCGCCTATCGCCTCGAGCATCGCGGGGAAGATCGTGCGACCGTCGCGCAGCACCTCGACCCGGTTGCCCTCGCTGGCCGGGATGCCGAGGGTGCCCTCGAGCACACGGCGCCACGGGGGGTCGTCCTGGATGGTCATCACGGCGCCGCCTGTTCTGCCCGGTGGCCACACACCCTACGAACGTCGGCGCCGTGCGTGGCGACGAACTGCTGTCCTTCGTACCGCGACGGCGGGGTGGGTCCGGTTCGTGCTCACCTTGCAGCGGGTCTGGGCACGCGCGCGAAGGCCGAGAGCTTCAGCCAACGCGGGACCTGACGGCGGACGTCCTCGGCTGCGATGGTGCGTAGGGAGCCCGCACGCACGGCCTGCTCCCACGGCACCTCGCCGATCCAGACCCGCGTGAGCGTCTCCAGCGACGCCTCGATCCTGGCGGTCACCTCGTAGCCGGGATCGAGATCGCAGAGATCGACCTGGCCGCCGTTGGCGACCACCCACCAGTCCCTCGCCTGGGGTCGTGCGTCGTAGAGGTGGAACGCGAGCACGGTCCTGGCATCCGGCATCGCGTCCAGGTCGAGGTTGCGATGCACGTCCCACAGCAGCAGATGCGGGTCGAGGTGCTCGTCACCGAGCTCGGGCACCCAGCGGATCCCCCAGGTCCCCAGTGCTTCGACGACGTCGCGGAGCTCCTCACCGGCCGGCGTGAGCTCGTAGACGACCCGGTTGGTGTCCTCGTAGCGCTCCACGACGCCGGCGTCGACGAGCGTGCGCAGTCGCTTGGTCAGCAGTGCGGAGGACATCCGCGGCACACCGCGGCGCAGCTCGTTGAAGTGCCGGCTGCCCTGCAGCAGTTCACGGATCACCAGCAGCGTCCAGCGCTCGTCCAGCAGGTCCATCGCCCTGGCAACGGGACAGAACTGTCCGTAGGTGCGCATCGCTGTGCCGTTCCCCGATCGTCGTGCGTCCTCGACCGTACGGACCGATCTGGGGGCGTGCCACCGGTTGTGCCCGGCACTTCAAAGGTTGAACTGGTCGCGCTGTCGGCCGGATGCCCATCCTCGTGTCGTTCGCTTTGAACGGGCCGCTGCGCGGCGACGATCATGAAGGAGAGCGACATGTCCGCACCGACGACCGAGATCTCGATCCAGGACCAGGCGCCCAAGCTGCTCAGCCACGCTGCCGGCTACGCCAGCCACCGCACGATCGCGATGGGGTTGCGCAACGGACTGATCGAGGTGCTGGCGGAGGACGAGGCCGGACTCACGCCCGATCAGCTCGCGGCCACGCTGGACCTCGATCCGTACTACGTCGACGTCTGGTGCCGATCGGCCCTCGGCGCCGGGGTGTGTGAGCGCGACGGGGACCGCTACCGCCTCGCTGCGCACATGGAGACCCTGCTGCTGGACCGCACCTCGCCCGCGTACGTCGGTGGGGTGTTCCACGTCTTCGAGCAGCACGAGATGTTCGACCGCTTCGAGCAGGAGTTCGGCTCGGGCGAGCGACTGTGGTGGGACGCCACCAGTCCGGACTGGATCGCCGGGGTCGCCGGGACGGGGACGCCGTTCTACACCCGGCTGATCCCCGGTGGCCTGTCGCAGGTCCCTGGTCTCGACGAGCGGCTCGCGGGCGGCGGTCGCATCGTCGACACGGCCTGCGGGGCCGGCAACGGATTGATCCGGCTCGCCGAGCACTACCCCGGCTGCGAGATCGTCGGCGTCGACGGCGATGCCTACTCGATCGACCTCGCCGAGAAGCGTTTGACGGAGGCGGGCGAGGGCGAGAGGGTCACCTTGCACGTCCAGCCGTTGGAGCGGTTGCACCTCGACGAGCCAGCGACGCTGGTCATCAACAACATCTCCATGCACGAGTGCCGTGACATCGATGACGCGACCCGTCGCATACACGACGCGTTGGAACCGGGAGGGTGGTTCGTGATCTCCGACTTCCCCTATCCGGAGTCGGACGAGGGTCTGGCGAGCGTGCCGGGGCGGATCATGTCGGGGATCCAGTTCTTCGAGGCACAGATCGACGACCAGCTGCTGCCGCGCCGTGTCTACGACGACCTGCTCGAGCGTCACGGGTTCACCGACCTCGGGGCTGTCGATCTCACACCGGTGCACGCCCTGACTTGGGGCCGTAGACGGTGAGGTGGCCGCGACCGGACCGAGCCACGGGCTCGCCAGCGCCGGAGCGCACGACGCTCGAGGCGCACGTGCGCCGGACCGAGGTGGCGCCGCACAACGTCGACCCGACCCTTCCCACACCCGGTGGCGGTGCTCACGCCATCGTCCTGGCACCTGCACCTGCTGCTGCCGGTGGGGATCGAGGCCCTCGAGCAGCTGTTCGAGGGCCTGATCGAGCAGCTTCGTGGGCAGCGATCGATCTCCGTCCGGGTGCTCGACCGCTACCTCTACCGGCTGCAGGCTGCAGCGGTCGACGATCCACGGCTGACCGCACGGCTGCTCCGCGTCGTCGGCCTGGTCGATCCACCGTCCCGGTTGCTGCATCCGGCCGCGGTCTGGTCGGT
>JBKGZF010000126.1:0-6710 GCA_046545715.1 Nitriliruptoraceae bacterium
CCGCCCACCGGGCGCTGATGGTCGGCGACAGCTGGCGTGACGACGCCGGCGCGGTCGACCTCGGCATCCGCACGCTGCTGCCGCCCCGCAGCCGTGGACCTGCCCACGGCCTGGAGCTGGTGCTGCGGCTCGTCGCGAGGTAGCCGCCGGCGACCACGGGCAGCACCGTCGCGCTACCTCGCAACCACGCCGGCCACGACGTCACGCCAGACGTCCCTGCACGGCACCGTCGTGCCACCTCGAGGTGGCAGCCGATCGACGCCTCCACCTTCGAGGTGGCAACCACCCCGCCGGCGTCTGTTGTCGACCGGTGCCACGAACGACCCCCGCCGCCAGTGTTTCCGCAGGTCAGACGGGGGTCGGATGGGGTGGGCACGAGAGGTATCGAACCTCTGACCTCTGCCGTGTGAAGGCAGCGCTCTCCCACTGAGCTACGTGCCCGGGAGAGCGGACGATACCCCGCCCATCACAGCCGGGCCAACCACCGACCATGTGGACGCCCCGCCAACTTGCACCGCTCACGGGTGCGTGCGAGGCTTCCGCGCTGCGGCAGCGAATCCAGATCTCATCCCTCGGACCCTTCGGACCCTCGGACCGACGTGCGCCGACCGACCCGAAGCTCGCGCGAGCTCGCAACCCCGGTGCGGGCTGTACTGGTCGTCGCGCTGCTCTACCTGTTCCTGGTGGGCGTCGGGCTGCTGGAGAGCGGGATCGCCGCGCTCGGCGCCGGCTTCCAGGAGGGTCTGCTCGAGACGGTCTCCAACCCGCTCTCCGGGCTGTTCGCCGGGGTCCTGGCGACCGTGATCGTCCAGTCCTCGTCGGTGTCCACCTCGACGATCGTCGGCCTGGTCGGCGCGGGATCGCTGACCCTGCCCGCCGCCATCCCCATGATCATGGGTGCCAACATCGGCACCACGGTGACCAACTCACTGGCGGCGCTCGGCTCGATCCGGCGGGCGGACGAGTTCAGGCGGGCCTTCGCCGGCGCCACGATGCACGACATGTTCAACGTCGCCGCTGTCATCATCCTGCTGCCGCTGGAGCTGCTCACCGGCGTCCTCAGCCGGGCCGCGGTGTGGCTGACCGGGCTGCTGCGCGGCACCGAGGCCACCGAGCCCGGTGACAGCCCCGTCGGGGTGGTGGTCGACCTCCCGATCGACCTGATCGCAGGCTGGATCGATCCAGATGAGAGCGGCGGGCTGCTCGTCGGGCTGATCCTGCTTGGACTCGGCCTCGGCGCGATCTTCCTCGCGCTGAACCAGATCACCCACAACATGCGTCAGCTCGTCCAGGGCGGCATCGAACGGGCGATGAACCGCATCGTCGGCAAGGGCGGCGGCTCAGCCGGGCTGCTGGTCGGCGTGGCCGTGACCGTCGCGGTCCAGTCCTCCTCGATCACCACCTCGATCCTGGTCCCGCTGGTCGCCGCCGGCATCCTGACGCTGCGCAACGCCTATCCGATCACGCTCGGCGCGAACGTCGGCACGACGCTGACCGCGCTGATCGCCTCACTGGCCGTGGCCATGCCCGAGGGCCTGACGATCGCGCTGGTCCACCTGCTGTTCAACCTGCTCGCGCTGCTGCTGCTCTACCCGGTCCCCGCGATCCGCTACGTCCCGGTCCGGGCGGCCGAACAGCTCGCCCGCGCGGGGACCGCCAACCGTACGATCGTCGGTGTCTACGTCATCGGCCTGTTCATCGTCATCCCCCTGCTCGGGGTCGTGCTCCTCGAGTGAGACCGCGACCCAGCGCACACGAACAGGAGTAGTCCAGCCATGGCCTTCAGCTTCTTCCGACGTGGTACCGACACCGACGACCGCCTCGACCGCATCGAGGCCACGATCCAGCAGATGCTCGCAGACGACCGGCGGGCGTTCGAGCTGGCGATGGCCGCGCTGCTCGGCGAGGTCCCCGTCGACTCGGTGCGCACCGACGTCAAGCAGACCGACCGCCGCGTCAACGAGGGTGAGCGCACGATCCGTCGCGAGCTGGTGATCCACGCCAGCGTCGCCGGCGCGCTCGACACCCCCGCGTTGCTGGTCTACATGTCCGTGGTCAAGGACATCGAGCGGATCGGCGACTACGCGAAGAACCTGCTCGACATCGCCCGCGACCACGTCACGCTGGAGGGCCACGAGAACTGGCCGGCGCGCCGTGACGCGATCCTGCGCCTGATGGACGCGACCGCCGAGACCTTCGAGCAGCGCAACGTCGAGCGTGCACGTGAGCTGCTCGACGAGCAGGACGCCCTGCTCGACCGCTTCGACGATGAGGTGTCCGCACTGGTGCGCGGCGAGGACACCGGCGGCGAGAAGATCGCCCGCGCGCTCGCGCTGCGCTACCTCAAGCGGATCGTCGCCCACATGACCAACATCCTCTCCTCGGTGGTGATGCCGCTCGACCGGCTCGACTACTTCGACGAGGATCCCGAGGACCGTGAGATCGAGCGCGACGGCGGTCGCCCGCCGGAGCCCCCACCCGGCTCCTAGCGCGACCGACGACCAGCGGTCGCTCGCGCACGTCGACTCAGGGCTCGGCGACCAGCTCGACCTGCGCCACACGCTCACCGGTCGGTTGCTCCACCGAGCCCTGGACCTCGTGGGTCACCGTCAGCTGTGCCGCGCCACCGGTCCGAAGGCTCACCGCCACCACCCCGTCCTCGGGCTGGTCGGGTCCCGCGATGCGGTGCGCCGACGACCCGCCGTCGGGGTAGTCCTCGAGCCAGGCGACCAGGTACTCACCCTCACCCAGCGGCTCGAGGCCCGAGAGCACCAACGAGACCCGCTCACCGTCGGTGGTGGCGATCCCCGCGAGGTCCTCAGCGACCTCGGGCTCGAGCTCCGCTCCCGCTGCCAGGACGTCCAACGCCTCGGCCTGCTCCTCGACCACGGACCGGTAGGTGGCCGCCACGGTGCGCAGGTGGAGGTTCCAGAAGGCCATCGCACCCGCGATGGCCATCACCGCGATCACGGCGATGGTCACGTGCCGCACCGTGATCCGCGACCGGGGCTCGGCCGGCGCCTCCTCCTCGGCACGTCGCACCGCCTGGGTACGCACCGCCCCACGCGACCGCTCCTCGCGCTCGGCATCCGCGAGGTCCGAAGCGATGCCACGCAGCTCAGCGATCCGCGAGCGGCAGTGCCGACAGCCGAGCAGGTGCGAGCGGAAGGTCGCGGCTTCGGCCGCGCTGAGGCCGCCGAGCACATGCCCGACCGCTAGCTGCTCGAAGTGCTCGTGCCTGCCATCCATCGCAGCCGGGAGCCTAGGACCTTCGGCCCTACCGCGGGCGACTCGCACGGGCCCAGGTCGCCGTGCGCACACGCTGCTGTGCCAGGAGCCCACCCCAGCGACCTCCGCCGCGCTGGTGGAACCGGACTCAGCAGGGCGCCCCGGAGAGGAACTGGCGCGGGTTGACCGCCGAACCGTTGACGCGCACCTCCAGGTGCAGATGCGGGCCGGTCGAGTTGCCCGTCGAGCCCACGTAGCCGATCGTCTGGCCCTGGGAGACCTGCGCCCCCTCGGAGACCGCCAGGCTGGTCTGGTGGGCGTAGGCGGTGACCACACCGTCGCCATGCTGGATCAGCACCAGGTTGCCGTAGCCACCCTGCCAACCCGCGAAGATCACCGTGCCAGAGCGCACCGCCCCGATCGCCGAGCCCGAGGCGGCGCCCTGGTCGATCCCGCGGTGCATGCGGCCCCACCGCGGTCCGTACTCGGAGGTCACCGGCGCACACATCGGCCAGGCGTAACCCGACCCCGAGGCCGCCCCGCCGGAGCCCGACGACGAACCAGAGCCAGAGGACGAACCAGAGCTCGACGACTGCTGCTGGGCTCGACGCTCCTCCTCGCGCCGCTGCTGCTCCTGGCGACGACGCTCCTCGGCCTGCTGGCGTTCGATGAGCTCCTCGAGCTCCTGCTCCTCGGCCTCGAGGTCATCGTGCTCGGCCTCGAGCTGCTCGACCTCCTCCTCGGCCTCGGCAGCGGCCAGGGCGCGCGACTCCCGCAGCTCCTGCGCGTCGGCGAGGACGAGCTCCTGCTCCTCGAGCTTGGCCTGGAGCTCCGCCTCCTCCGCGGCGAGCCGCTCGCGCTGGGCATCGACCGCCACCGCCGCCGCATCGAGCCGTTCGAGATCGACCTGGTCGCCGTCGGTCACGCGCTCCAGCAGCACCGTACGCGCAACGGCCTCATCGAACTCGCCCGAGGAGAGCAGTGACTCGAAGCTCAGATCCGGGCCCTGCTTGAACAGCCGGGCGATCCGCTCCTCGTACTGCTCGTTGAGCTCGTCCTCCTCCTGCTCTACCTCTGCGAGCCGTGCCTCGGCGTCACGCACCGCCCGCTGCTGTCGCTCGACGTCGAGGGCGACCTCGTTGACGATCTGCTCGATCTCCTCGAGCCGTTCGTCGGCATCCTCGAGCTCCTCGTCGGCCTCCTCCGCCTCCCGCTCGGCCTCGCTGAGCTCCTCGTCGATGTCCTTGAGCTTCTGTCGTGCCTGCGAGAGCTGCTCCTCCTCATCGGAGGCGGCTAGCCCTGCGAGCGGCCCGACCACGAGTCCTGTCAGGACCGCGACAAGCACGACGATCAGCGGGAGGGCTCGACGCACAGCTACCTCAGCTCAGGTGGACGACCGGTACGAGCAAGGACGACACCGTCCCGCGGGGGCGCGTAGCGGGCACAAGCGCCCCTCGGGAGCGGGGCCGAGGATACCCGCACCACGACCCGGCCCTCACCGGGGACCTACGCCCACGGTGGTACGTTCCGCAGCTGTCCTGGCCCATCGCGGCCGTTCCTTCGGGGGTGTCGAGGTAGCAAGTGGTCAACGGTGGGTCCCCACGTCGGTGGGCGGTGATCTCCGCAAGCGTGGTCGGCGGGGTCGTCGTCATCCTCGTCCTCGCCCTGGGCGTGCTGTGGTTCGTGCAGCGTGACCAGGTGCTGCCGAACACCACCGTGGGCTCCACGGAGGTCGGTGGGCTGACCGAGCCCGAGCTGCGCGACACCTTGGAGCCGGTCATCGAGGAGCGGTTGACCGAGCCCGTCCTGTTCGAGCTCAACGACGAGACGATCGAGCTCGACGCCGAGGACGTTGGCTACCGCTTCGATCTCGACGCGACCGTCCGGGCGGCGCTCGCCCACGGCCGCGAGGGACTGCCCGGCGACATCCTGACCCGTCTGCGCTCCCTGCGCAGCACCACCACCCTGCCGTTGACACGGGAGACCGATCGCGACGCCCTGGCCGACTGGGTCACCGAGCTCGCCGACGAGCTCGACCAACAGGAGCGTCGCGGTGACGTCTGGGTCCACCAGGAGACCCTCGAGGTCTCGATCGAGCCCTCCCAGGGCGCGGTCGAGGTGGATCGCGATGAGCTCGCGGAGCTGGCTCACGAGGCCCTGCTCGATCGGCACGGTGAGCCGCTCGAGCTCCCGGCGGAGACCACCGAGCAGCCGATCGCCGATGCGGATCTCGAACGCACGGCCGCTCAGCTCGAGGAGGCGGTGAGCGAGCCGCTCGTCCTCTCCGCCAACGACGAGGAGCTCGCGATCGAGGGCACGGCCCTGGCCCGCATGATCGACGTCGTCGAGGACGAGGGCGGAGAGACCGGCCGCACGCTGGTGCTCGAGATCACCGAGGACACCGTCGAGGAGGAGCTCGGCGAGGTCGCCGCCGGCCGCTTCAACCAGGAACCGCGCGACGCCCGCTACGAGGCCAACCGAACCCCGCCACAGCGCTTCGATGCTCAGGGCAACGCCACCTACCAGCCCGTCCCCGCCAACGTCGAGGTGGTGGAGGGGCGCCAGGGTCGTGAGTTCGACCCCGAGCGGACGGCCGAGCAGCTCACCGAGCTCGTCCGCGACGGGGCCCACCAGGCCGAGCTCGACCTCGCACGCATCGAACCGGACCTGCCGACCGACGAGGCCGAGGACCTCGCGCCCACCCACGCGATCGGCACCTTCACCACCTACTACACCGCGGGCCAATCGCGGGTGACCAACATCCAGCGTCTCGCCGACGTGATCGACGGGACCCTGGTCCTGCCCGACGAGCAGTTCTCGATCAACGACGTGTCCGGGCCACGCACCTGCGACAAGGGCTACGTCGAAGCCGGCACGATCATCCAGGGCGAGCTCGAGGACACCTGTGGTGGCGGCACCTCGCAGTTCGGCACGACCACGTTCAACGCGGCGTTCTTCGCCGGGGTGCAGCTCGACTCGTGGAAGGCGCACTCGTGGTACATCAGCCGTTACCCGATGGGCCGCGAGGCGACGCTGTCCTTCGGCTCGTTGGACGTCAGGTTCACCAACAACACGCCGGGCGCGGTGCTGGTCAAGACCTCCCACACCGCGACCAGCGTCACGGTGACCCTCTACGGCCAACCACGGGCCAACGCGGTGTCCGCGACCCACGGATCGCCACGCGACTACCGCGACTTCGAGGAGGAGCGACGCGAGGACGACGACCTCGCACCCGGCGAGGAGGACGTCCTGCAGTCCGGGGGGCGGGGCTTCAAGGTGACCGTTACCCGGACGGTGGATCTGGTCGACGGCGGTGAGGAGACCCGCACGATCAACACCACCTACCTGCCGCAGACGCGGATCGTCGAGTTCGGGCCCGAGGACGACGACGAGGACGACGAGGACGACGAGGACGAGGACGACGACTGACGGAACGCCGCGGTGAGACGCTCACGTCTCGACACGGCCGTGCAGTGAGCTAG
>JBKGZF010000127.1:0-6697 GCA_046545715.1 Nitriliruptoraceae bacterium
GTCCGCCCCGGCCAACGGCCACGACATCATCAGCGTCGCCAGCGCCGAGAACACCGAGCTGCAGGCCAACTACTTCGAGGTGGACGAGCTCAGTGAGGGCGAGGAGCCGGCCCAGGTGCCGTGGCTCGGCATGAGCGGTGCCGATGCGCCGCCGAGTGATGGAGAGTCCGAAGAGCTCGCCTGGATCGGTAGTGCGTGCGCGCCTGATCCCGTCTACGACGGGGACGAGGAGGAGCTCCTCAGCGACCCCGAGGGCAAGGTGGCTCTGATCAAGCGTGGTGGTTGCCAGTTCGACACCAAGTACGAACGAGCTGAGGAAGCGGGCGCGACCGGCGTCGTCATCTACAACAACACTCCCGGGCTCTTCGCCGGCACCGTCGGTGACGCCGGTGTCGAGGACGTCTGGAGCGTCGGGATCGGACAGGCCGACGGCGAGGCCTTGGTGGAGGAGCTCGAGGACGACGTGGAGGTCACGCTTGGGTTCACCGATGAGGTCATCAGCGCACCGAACCCGAACGGTGGCCTGGTGTCCTCGTTCAGCTCGTACGGACAGGACGTCGAGCTCGGCTTCGGACCCAGCGTCATGGCACCTGGAGGGCTGATCACCTCGACCTACCCGCTCGCAACCGGCGGCTATGCCATGCTGTCGGGCACCTCGATGGCAGCGCCCCACGTCGCTGGTGCGGTGGCACTGCTGCTGGAGGACGAGCCGGACCTCGACCCGATCGAGGTCCGCGACCGCCTGCAGAACACCGCCGAACCTGCTCCGTGGTCATTGGCTCCAGAATCCGGTCTACTCGACCACAGCTTCCGCCAGGGTGCCGGCCTGATCCAGATCGATCAGGCGATCGATGCCGAGCATGCCGTCTCCCCCGGCCAGCTCGCGGCCGGCGACGGAGCCGAGCCCGTCGAGCGGACGATCCGCGTGAGCAACGACACTAACGAACCGGTCGAGTACGACCTGGGTTTCACGCCGGCGCTCGAGACCGGATGGGACACCTACCTGCTCGGAGGCGGCTTCTTCCTAGCTGGCGCCGAGGCGGAGTTCGGTGTCACGTTCGAGCACGACAGCGTGACTGTGGCCGGAGGGAGCACGGCCGAGGTCGAGGCGACCATCATGCCACCGTCCGTCGGACTGCCGAACCACCAGTACGGCGGCTACATCACCATGACACCGGACACCGACGAGCTACCGACGCTGCGCGTGCCCTACTCGGGGTTCGCCGGCGACTACCAGTCCATGCCGCTCCTCGGAGCGATCCAGCCCGATGGCACGATCGACGAGGTCGACCCCGTCCTCTCGGAGATCGCCGACGTCGACGAGCAGGGCGCGCCGATCACCGAGCCGGTCGACGAGGGCCACGAGTTCACGGTCCGCGACGGTGACTACCCGGTTATCGACGCGTTCTTCGGCCACTACCCGCAGCGCATGGAGGTCTATGCCGTACAGCAGCCCAGTGGCCGCGAGCGTCTGGTCATGTCCCAGGAGTACCTGCCACGCAGCCCGCAGCCGGGCGAGTTCCTGCCGTTCCCGTGGGACGGCACGACCGCGTCCGGCCAGAGCGACAACACACGACCGGTCCCAAGCGGGACCTACACCCTCGAGGTGAACGTGCTGCGGGCCCTCGGCGATCCTGACAACGAGGACCACTGGGAGACCTGGGAGTCACCGGAGTTCGAGCTCGACAGCCGCCGAGGCGGCCCGGGATCGGGAGAAGGTCCGAGGGGTCCAGGATCCGGCCCGGACAGCGGTCCGCGTGGTAACGGACGCTGACCCGACCTGGTGATCGATCGCGTGGGGCGGGCCGCCAGGCCCGCCCCACGCCTTGCGGTTAGATTCAGCCGCAGCGAGGCCACCTCTGCGACAGGACGACCACATGACCGAGCCCCGCTGGTGGCTGGCCGTCTTGCTACTCGTCGGGACGCTGGTGGCCTGCGGTGGTGACGACCTGTCCGCCTCTCTGGCCGGCGCCTGGCAGCTGACGGAGGGCACCGGGCCCGACGGCGAAGTGGAGCTGATCGACGAGCACCCGATCACCCTGGAGATCGCCGGTCAGGACTGGAGCGGGACGGCAGCCTGCAACACCTACGGTGCGACGGCTGAGGTCGACGGTGACGCGCTCGAGCTCACCGAGCTGTTCTGGACCGAGATGGCCTGCCCCGCCGACGGCGTCATGGAGTCCGAGGCCGCCTACCTCGCGGCGCTCCAGCAGGCCGAGCGGATCGAGGTCGACGACACCGAGCTCGTCCTGACCGGCGAAGGCACCGAGCTCACCTTCACGCGCACCCAGACGGGCACCTGAAGCGACCAGAGCTCAGCGCGGCTCGCCCGCAGCGCGGCTCAGGGCCGCAGCCGCTCCCAGTGCGGCAGGCCGTCGTCGCGGTCACCGCGACGCACCCAGTAGCCCATCGAGCCGTCGTGGCCGGTGGTGACCATCGTCACCGCCGGATCGTGGCGCACCAGCCAGGCCAGCGACGGCATGCGGACCCGTTCGGCGTCGGTGAGCTCCTCGTCGGTCTCCTCACCCTGGAACGCGCTCCAGCCGCTGACGCTGCGTCCGTCGCCGAGCTCCCGACCGGCGTCCTCCGGCACGAACGCCAGGGCTCCGACCGCCGCTCCGCCGTCGACCAGCCGCGCCGAGGCGTAGACCGCCTGGCGCTCGGCAGGATCCACCTCGGCGTCCATCACGCGGTCCTTCGCGTCAGCGGCTTGTACTTGATACGGGTCGGATTGAGCGCCTCCTCACCCTTGCGGGCGCGCAGATCCTCCTCGTACTCCGAGTAGCCGCCGGGGAACCAGGTCACCTCCGAGTCACCTTCGAAGGCCAGGATGTGCGTGGCGACCTTGTCCAGGAACCACCGGTCATGGGAGGTGATCACCGCACACCCGGCGAAGTCCAGCAGGGCCTCCTCCAGCGAGCGCAGCGTGTCGACGTCCAGGTCGTTGGTGGGCTCGTCGAGCAACAGCAGGTTGGCCTCGTTCTGCAGCAGCTTGGCGAGGTGGATGCGGTTGCGCTCACCGCCGGAGCACGAGCCGACGTCCTTCTGCTGGTCGCCGCCCTTGAAGCCGAACGCGGCCACGTAGGCACGCGAGGCCATCTCGGTCTTGCCCAACTGCACCCAGTCGCCACCCCCGGTGATCTCCACGAAGACGCTGTTGTCCGGCTGCAGGTGCTGGCGCGACTGATCGACGTAGGACAGCTGCACGGTGTCGCCGACACGCAGCTCACCGTCGTCGGGCGCCTCCGGCGACTCGAGCAGCTCCGCGTGCCCCGCAGCGGTCACGATCATGCGAAACAGCGTGGTCTTGCCGGCCCCGTTCGGGCCGATGATGCCGACGATGCCACCCGGTGGCAGCGAGAAGGTCAGGTCCTCGTAGAGCAGCTTGTCGTCGAAGCCCTTCATCACCTGCTCGGCCTCGACCACCACGTTGCCCAGGCGAGGACCGTCCGGGATCATGATCGTCGGCTTGGTGATCTGCTTCGGACGCTCGCGGTTGAGCAGGGATTCGTAGGCCTGGATGCGGGCTTTGGCCTTGGTGCGCCGCCCCTGCGGGGTCTGCTTGACCCACTCGGCCTCCTCGGCGAGCTGACGCTGCCGGGCGGATTCCTCGCGCTCCTCCTGGCGCAGCCGGTCGCGCTTCTGCTCCAGCCAGCCGGAGTAGTTGCCGTGGAAGGGGAACCCCTTGCCGCGGTCCAGCTCGAGGATCCACTCGGCTACCTCGTCGAGGAAGTAGCGGTCGTGGGTGATGGCCACGACCATCCCCGGGTACTCCTGGAGGTGGCGCTGCAGCCAGGCGACGGTCTCCGCGTCGAGGTGGTTGGTCGGCTCGTCGAGCAGGAGGATGTCGGGCTTCGACAGCAACAGCTGGCACAGCGCGGCCCGGCGGCGCTCACCACCCGAGAGCACGCGGACGTCGTCGACGTCCGGCACACGCAGCGCGTCCATGGCGACCTCGATCGTGCGATCGAGATCCCACGCGTCGGCGGCGTCGATCTTGTCCTGGACCTCGCCCATCTCCTCGTAGACGCGCTGCATCTCATCGTCGTCGAGCGGCTCACCGAGCTTGGCCGTGAGCTCGTTGAAACGACCGACCAGCTGCGCGGTCTCACCGAGGCCCTGCAACACGTTCTCGCGGACGGTGAGATCCTCGTCGAGCACGGGCTCCTGCGGGAGGTAGCCGACCGAGTAGCCGCGCGCCGGCCAGGCCTCGCCCTCGAAGGAGGTGTCCAGCCCCGCCATGATGCGCAGCAGGGTCGACTTCCCGGCGCCGTTGGGGCCGATGACACCGATCTTGGCGCCCGGCAGGAACGACAGCCAGATGTCGGAGAGGACCTCCTTGCCGCCGGGCACGGTCTTGGTCAGGCCCTTCATCACGTAGCAGTACTCGGCCAAGACAGCTCCAGGTGTGCGCGTCGTTCCGGTCGTGGCAGACCCCCCAGGCTACGGGGTCGACGCCCGCTGCGGCGACCTCAGCCTCAACGACCAGACCGGTCGCGGACGCCTCGAGGACCCGCAGGTCGAACGGTTCCTCGCCACTGTCCCGCCGCCACGGCGACGCTCATGCGCTGAGCGCCGCCAGCAGCTCGTCGCGGTTCATCCGTGAGCGACCGGCCAGATCCGCATCACGGGCCAGCGACCGCAGCCGGGCATAGGACAGGCGCTCGAGCACGGCACGTGGGTCGCCAGGGGATGGGGGGCGACCGGCACGGACCGCCTCGAGGTCGTCGGCCCGCTTGGCGCGCAGCATGGCCGTCAGCAGGCGCGGTACGTCCTGACGAGCGACGTCCTTGAGCACCGTCTCAGGGCGACGCCCCAGTCCGAGTCGCTCGGAGATCTGCGCCGTATCCCCATCGATGAACGGGTACAGCTCATCCCAAGCGACCTGCATCTCGCGGCAGAAGATGTTCGCACCGACGCGGCCCACACCCTTGAACTGCTGCAGCAGTCCGTGGAGACGGTCGGGGTCGCCCCCGGCCTCGTCGCGTAACCGGCGAAGGTCGCCCCCGTAGCGCTCCCGGACCGCAGCGGCGGTATCGCCGAGCATCGCCGAGGTGCGCTCGTCATAGCGGGCGTAACCGTTGGCGTTGAGCACCTGAACGCGCTGCTCCCAGGTGGCCCGCTCGGTCGCGCGCACGCTGCGGCCGATCTCACGCAGGTAGGCCCGTGCCGCACGGATCGCGAGGTCGGAGGAGATCCGCGCGCTCAACAGCAGGCAGGTCAGGTACCAGCTCCAGACCGTCGCCGGGCGGTCCTGTGTCAGGTCGATGTCCGCCGCCTCGCTGAAGGACGTTCCGTGGCGCTCCAGCAGTGCCCAGACCGTGGTCTCTCGAGACATCGCACACCTGTTCCTCGGGCCCTCCACAGAGTCTGCCTTGGTCGTCGGCTCGAGGGAACCGTCGATGGGACGCGATCCGAGCCCGCACCGCAGCTACCACCGCACGCCCTCAAGGGTGTGGCTGTCCATACAGCCGGCTGGAGCAACGGCCCCCGGGGTGTCGTGCCCTAGGCCGTAGCTGTCATCCTGAGTCGTGCGTGCACCTTCCGCCGGGCGATGCTGAACGGACGCAGCCACGCTGACCTGATCCTGGGAGGTCGGCAGCGCACCGGCGACCGCGGCGAGGCCGTATCCTCCCCGGCCCTATGCCTGCTCTCGCCGCCGCCGCGCTGGTGTTCCTCTCGTCGGCCGCCGTGCTCGTGCTCGAGATCCTCGCTGCACGACTACTGGCGCCCTACGTGGGCGACACGCTGGAGACCTACACCGCGATCATCGGGGTGATCCTCGGCGGCATCGCACTGGGCTCCTGGCTCGGCGGACGGGCCGCCGACCGGCACGAGCCCAGGGGGCTGATCGCTCCGCTGCTGATCGGCGGTGGCGCGCTCGCGTTCACCTCGATCCCGCTGGTCGATGGTCTCGGGGCGGGCTTGCGCGGTGCTGGGGCCACGACGACCACGATCATCACCGTGGCGGCGTTCTTCCTGCCCGCCGCCGTGCTCTCGGGCGTCACCCCGGTCGTGATCAAGATCCAGCTGGCCTCGCTGGAGGAGACCGGGCGGGTGGTCGGCCGGCTCTCGGCGCTGTCGACGACCGGCGCGATCATCGGCACGTTCGTGACCGGCTACCTGCTGGTGGCCGCCTTCCCCACCCGCTCGGTGATCCGGGTCACCGCGGTGCTGCTGATCGTGCTCGGCATCGCCAGCGCCATCGCGCTGCGGCGGGGGCGTGGCGGCTCGGTCGGCGGCGTCGTCGTGGTGCTTGCTGCCGGTGCCTTCTCCTTCGCCGCCTCGCACCCCTGCGACCTCGAATCCGCCTACTACTGTGCCTACGTCGAGCAGGACCCCGACCGCCCCGGTGGGCGTGCCCTGTGGCTCGACACGCTGCGCCACTCCTACGTCGACCTCGACGATCCCAGCCACCTCGAGTTCGACTACACCGCCTGGTTCGGCGACGTCATCGGCGCGGTCGCCGACGGTGACGAACCCCTGACCTCGCTGCACCTCGGCGGCGCCGGGTTCACCATGCCGCGCTACCTGCGCGAGGAGCACCCCGGCTCCACCTCGACCGTCCTGGAGCTCGACCCGCTGTTCGTGGACATCGCCAGGGACGACCTCGGCCTCACCCTGCGCGATGACATCGAGGTGCTGATCGGCGACGCGCGCACCTCGGTCGAACGGCTGCCGTCGGACACCTACGAGC
>JBKGZF010000128.1:0-6672 GCA_046545715.1 Nitriliruptoraceae bacterium
CGGTGAGATCGAGGACCGCCAGCGGGCGCGCACCGATCTCGGGGGTCTGCTGTCCGTCCAGCAGGGTGCGGGGCACCGCCACCTCGACGACCCGTCCGGTGGCTAGCGCGTCACGTGCCGCCCGCCGCTCCGCGGGCTCGACACCGACGATCGTGAGGTCCGGGTTGGCCGCGGCGGCGGCGACCGCGCAGCCGCCGAGCAGACCACCACCGCCGACCGGCACGACGAGCACGTCGAGGTCGCCGACCTCCTCGAGCAGCTCACGGGCGACCGTGCCCTGACCGGCCATCACCGCGGGGTGGTCGTAGGGCGGGATCACCGTCGCGCCGCGCTGGTCGGCCAGTTCGGTCGCCAGGAGCCGGCGGTCCTCGGTATAGCGGTCGTAGCGCACCACCTCGGCGCCGTAGCCCTGCGTGGCCGCGACCTTGTTCGGTGGGGCGTCGTCGGGCATCACGATCGTGGCGGGGGCCTCCAGTAGCCGCGCGGCCAGCGCCACGGCCTGCGCGTGGTTGCCGGAGGAGTAGCTGACGATCCCCCGCGAGCGCACGTGTGCGTCGAGGGCGTGGATCGCGGTGTAGGCGCCGCGGAACTTGAAGGCACCGACGCGCTGGAGATGCTCGGCCTTCAGCGACAGGCGGGCGCCGGTGCGCTCGTCGAGGCGCTGTGAGGTCAGCACCGGCGTGCGGTGGGCGATCCCGGCCAGCACGCGCGCGGCGCGCGCCACGTCGTCGGCGTCGAGGGGGAGGGGATCAGCGGATGCGGCCACGGGCGCAGGCTAGCGCCGAGGCCCCGTCGGGCAGGCGCGGGCGGTCCGGCGACGCGTTACCGTTGGACCCGATCCGCGGATCGGGCCCAGGAGATCATCGTGGCAGAGCAGCGAGAACAGCAGGAGTTCGCGGAGACCCCCATCATCACCGATGGGCTACCGACCCAGTACCCCGACATCGACGAGCTCGAGACCAGCGAGTGGCTCGAGTCGTTCGATGCCGTCGTGGGCGAGCGTGGCCGCTCCCGTGGCCGCTTCCTGCTGCTCAAGCTGCTCGAGCGCGCCCGGCAGAGCAACATCGGCATCCCCTCGCTGACCACCACCGACTACATCAACACCATCCCACCGGACCGTGAGCCGGCGTTCCCCGGCGACGAGAGCATCGAGCGCCGCATCCGCCAGTACATCCGGTGGAACGCCGCGGTGATGGTCCACCGCACCAACGTCGAGCGCGGGACCGGTGGCCACATCGGCACCTACGCCTCGGCGGCGTCGCTCTACGAGGTGGGGTTCAACCACTTCTTCCGGGGCAAGGACCACCCCGGCGGCGGCGACCAGGTGTTCTTCCAGGGCCACGCCTCACCGGGCATCTACGCACGGGCGTTCATCGAGGGACGGCTCAGCGAGGACCAGCTCGACCGCTTCCGTGCCGAGGTCGAGCCGGGCGGGCTGGCGAGCTACCCCCACCCGCGCCTGATGCCGCACTTCTGGGAGTTCCCGACGGTCTCGATGGGGCTGGGGCCGATCAACGCGATCTACCAGGCCCGCTTCAACCGCTACCTGCACAACCGCGGGTTCGCCGACACCTCCGACCAGCACGTGTGGTTCTTCGGCGGGGACGGCGAGACCGCCGAGCCGGAGATGATGGGCGCGCTCGCCGTGGCCAGCCGTGAGGCGCTCGACAACCTCACCTTCGTGATCAACTGCAACCTCCAGCAGCTCGATGGGCCGGTGCGCGGCAACGGCAAGATCATCCAGGAGCTCGAGGGGCAGTTCCGCGGCGCCGGCTGGAACGTCATCAAGGTGCTGTGGGGGCGCGAGTGGGACGACCTGCTCGCCATGGACGTCGACGGTGCGCTGATCTCCCGGATGAACGAGGTCCCCGACGGTGAGCTGCAGACCTACCCGGCTCGCGGCGTCAAGCACATCCGTGAGAACTTCCTGGGCGCCAACCCCACGTTGAAGAAGATCGCGGATCAGCTCAGCGACGACGACATCGCCCAGCTGCGCCGCGGTGGCCACGACTACCGCAAGGTCTACGCCGCCTACCAGGCCGCGATGCAGACCACGGGGGCCCCGACGGTGATCCTGGCGCAGACCGTCAAGGGCTGGACCCTGGGGCCGGACTTCGAGGCACGCAACGCCGTCCACCAGATGAAGAAGCTCTCGGCCGAGTCGCTGCGCACCTTCCGCGACCGGCTCAACCTCGACGTCTCCGACGAGGCCCTCGAGGGGGACCTGCCGCCCTACGCGCGGCCGGCTGAGGACGCCGAGGAGCTGGCCTACCTGCGTGAGCGTCGCGAGGAGCTCGGCGGACCCGTGCCCGAGCGCCGCGTGTCGTTCACGATGCCGACGCTGCCCGGCCACGACGCGTTCGGCTCACTCAAGGAGGGCTCGGGCAACCAGGAGGTCGCGACCACCATGGCGCTGGTGCGCCTGTTCAAGGACCTGCTGCGCACCAAGGGCTTCGGCGAGCGCATCGTGCCCATCATCCCCGACGAGGCGCGGACCTTCGGGATGGACTCGTGGTTCCCCTCCGCCAAGATCTACGACCACCTCGGCCAGACCTACGAGCCGGTCGACCAGGAGCTGCTGCTGTCCTACAAGCAGGCCAAGGACGGCCAGATCATCCACGAGGGGATCACCGAGGCCGGCTCGATGGGCACCTTCCACGCCGCCGGCTCGAGCTACGCCACCCACGGCGAGCCCATGATCCCGATCTACATCTTCTACTCGATGTTCGGCTTCCAGCGCACGGCCGACCTGATCTGGTCCGCCGGGGACCAGCGCACGCGCGGGTTCCTGATCGGCGCGACCGCTGGCGGCACGACCCTCAACGGCGAGGGCCTGCAGCACCAGGACCGCCACTCGCTGCTGATGGCGCAGTCCAACCCCGCCGTCGAGGCCTACGACCCCTCGTTCGCCTACGAGCTCGCCGTGCTGGTCGAGCACGCCCTCAAGCGCATGTACTCCGACGAGATCGTCGAGGGCGGCGAGGACGTCATCTACTACCTCACCGTCTACAACGAGCCGGTCCCACAGCCAGCCATGCCCGACCACGTCGAGGATCAGCAGGTCGTCGACGGTCTCTACCGCTACCAGGAGGGCCCGGGCGGCGAGCACACCGCCCACGTGCTCGCCTCGGGCACGATCATCAACGAGGCCCTGCGTGCCCAGACGCTGCTCAAGGACGACTGGGACGTCTCCGCCGACGTGTGGTCCGCTCCCGGCTGGAACCGGCTGCTGCGCGATGGCGCTGCCATCGAGTCGTGGAACCGCACCAACCCGGAGTCCGAGCCCCGCACGCCGCTGGTCACCCGCATCCTCGAGGGCACCGAGGGACCGTACGTGGCCGTCAGCGACTGGATGCGGGCGACCCCCTTCCAGATCGCCGACTGGATGCCCGGGCCGTTCGCGGTGCTCGGCACCGACGGCTTCGGCCGCTCCGATACCCGCGAGCAGCTGCGGCGCTACCACCGCGTCGACGCCGAGTCGATCGCCTACTGCGTGCTTGCCGAGCTGGTCAAGCTCGGTGAGGTGGACGCAGGGGTGCTGCCCAAGGCGATGGAGCGCTACGAGCTCAACTTCGAGCGCATCCCGTTCTTCGGCCAGCCGGGCGACACCGACGACGTGACCCGCTGATCCCCCTGGCGTCGGGTGTCCGTCGGCCCTCCCGGTCGTGGGGCGTCCTGTCGGCCCGCCTGGCCCTGGGCGTCGGGTCCGAGGTGCCGGGTCCGTCCTGTCGGGCGTGTCGTGTCGGGCCCCGGCGGCTTCGGGAGGGAGCGTGAGCGGGCGCTAGGTTCTGCGCCCCGTGGACCGGTGGACGGGCAACCAACGAGCAAGCGACTCCAGAGGGATGGGCGTGACCACGAGGACCTCTTCGGCGCAGTGGCAGGGCGACCTGAAGTCCGGCAACGGCGAGCTCGCGCTCGGCAGCGGTGCCTTTACCGGCAGCTACAGCTTCGCATCGCGCTTCGAGGAAGACGAGGGCACCAACCCCGAGGAGCTGATCGCCGCCGCCCACGCCGCCTGCTTCTCGATGTCGCTGGCCAACCTGCTCGCCAAGGACGGCAAGCCGGCCGATTCGGTGCGCACCGAGGCGACCGTGCACCTCGACCGGGTCGAGGGTGCTCCGACGATCACCCGCATCGAGCTCTCGACCGTGGGCCGCGTGCCCGGGATCGACGAGATCGCCTTCCGTGAGACCGCTGAGGTGGCCAAGGCCGGTTGCATCGTCTCGCGTCTGGTCGCGGCCGCGGAGATCGAGCTCGACGCGACGTTGGAGACGTAAGGGCGTCCCTCGACGGTCCCAGGTGCTCGGCGTGCGGCCGCCGGTCGGCTACAACCGGGGCCGGACCCGGACCTGAGCGCGACAGAGGTGGACGGTGGCTGAGCTCGCCTTCTTCTACGGCACGATGAACTGCGGCAAGTCGACGCTGGCGCTGCAGAACCACTACAACGCGGTCGCTGCGGGCAAGCGCTGCGAGCTGCTGACCAAGCTCGATCGCGGCGGCGGGACCATCAGCTCGCGCATCGGCCTGGCGCAGCCGGCGACCGTGGTCACCGACGAGCTCGACCTGCGTCCCCATGTCCTGGCGAGCACCGCCGCCGGCCGGCCCATCGACGTGCTGATCTGCGACGAGGCGCAGTTCTACACCCGTGAGCAGGTCGAGCAGCTGGCCGGGATCGTCGACGACCTCGACGTCGACGTGCAGGCCTTCGGGCTGCTGACCGACTTCACCACCGCGCTGTTCCCCGGTTCCCAGCGGCTGTTGGAGCTGGCCGACACCCGGCAGCAGCTCCAGGTCGAGGCGCGCTGCTGGTGCGGCGAGCGTGGCACGCTCAACGCCCGGACCCTCGACGGCCGCATCCAGCGTGAGGGCGAGCAGGTGGTCGTCGGCGACGTCGACGGCCAGGAGGTCGCCTACGAGGTGCTGTGCCGGCGCCACCACCGCCAGGGCATCACCCGCGCCCTCGCTGACCGCCCCGACCAGCTGGTCGACCTCACGCTCTGAGCGGCGCTGCTGCGGCGTCGGGTGGGCTGGCGAGCTGGCAGCAGCTGGCCACGAGCTGGCGAAGTAGCAGGAGACGGCCGTGTATGGCCGCCTGCCGCTACTTCGAGGCGGGCGAGGCAGCGAGGTAGCAGGACACGGCTGTGGGTGGTCGTCTGGTGCTACTTCGCGGCGAGCGTGGCGGCGTGACAGCGTCAGCCGGCCGTGGAGGACGCCTGCGGTGATTTCGGTCATCGGCGAGACGGGTCGGGCGTCCCTTGGCCGCAGGGGTGGTCCGGCGCAGCCTGGCACACGGCGGGACTGCCGCCGCGACTCCGTGGGGCCCCTCGGCCACCGATGTGGCGGGCGATCTCAGGACACCCATGCTCGGCAAGGAACGGTGTCGGCGATGCGTTGGCTGTGGCCGGTGTGGAACCGTCGGGAGCGCCGCGTGCGCGCGGCGTGGCGGATCGTCGCGATGCTCGCGGTCTACCTGCTGCTCACCATCGTGACGATGGCGGCCGTCGAGACGTGGCTGCCCGACCACGAGCGTCTCGCGGCGCCGGTCGCGATCGTTGTCACCGGCACGCTCGCGGCGTCGTTGCCGGCGCGCTACCTCGACCGCCGACCCTTGTCGGAGCTGGGGCTCGGCGTCGACCGGGTAGCGGTGCGCGAATTCGGGGTGGGCCTCGTGCTCGGGCTGATGCTGACCGGCGGGGTGCTGATCGTCTACCTCGCGGCGGGGTGGGCGTCGGTCACCGGTTGGTTCGTCGCCGAGGACGGCGGTTTCGTGGGGTCCTTCGCGCTGCTGCTGGCGATGTACGCGGCGGTCGCCTACCTCGAGGAACTGCTGTTCCGCGGCTACTTCATCACCAACCTGACCGAGGGGCTGTCCTCAGTGAGGGTGGCGCGGTTGGGCCGCCGTCTTCCCGCGCGTTGGCAGGTGGGCGTGCCGGTGGTGCTCGCCGTGGTGGTGTCCTCGCTGGTGTTCGCCGACTTCCACGGGGACGAGCTCACCGCGTTGGAGTACCTCCACTTCTGGCTCGCTGGGGTGCTGCTGGCCGTCCCCTACGTGGTGACCGGGCGGCTCGCGCTGCCGATCGGGCTGCACCTGACGTTCAACCTCGGCATGACCGGGCTGTTCAACGTCGAGGGCGGGCTGCCCGCGGTGGTGCGCCTGGAGATCGACGGTCCGTCACCGCTGGTCGGAGAGGCCGGGCTGGTCGAGACCGGCCTGATCGTCGTGACCCTGCTGGTGACGATCCTCTACCTGCGCTTCAGCGGGCGGCCCATGCTTCCGGCAGCTGGACGCGCAGCGGCCCGTGATGCAGGGGCGCTGTCGAGGTAGCACGAGGCGCTCGTGGAAGGTCGTCTGCCGTGACCTCGCGGCGGGCGCGGAGGCGAGGTAGCCGGAGCCGGCCGTGGATGGTCGTCTGCCGCTACGTCGCGGCGTCGGCGGCCGGCTCGTGTCAGCTCGTGCGATGCCGGACGGCCTCTGCGTGGCTCATCCGTCGTCACCGATGCCGTGTTGGCGGGCGATGGCAGCCGCCTGCAGGCGGTTGTCGGCACCGAGCTTGTCGAGGATGTTGGAGAGGTGGACCGAGGCCGTCTTAGGGGCGATGAACAGCTCCTCGGCGATCTGCTGATTGGTCCGTCCCTGGGCGACGAGGCGTAGTACGTCGAGCTGGCGTGGCG
>JBKGZF010000129.1:0-6595 GCA_046545715.1 Nitriliruptoraceae bacterium
GATCAGGACGGTGTCGTCACCGGAGACGGTGGTGATCACCCCGTCGAGCTCGGCGAGGTCGACGGCTGAGGCGACCGGATGAGCGCAGGCCGGCGGGGTGCGCACCACCGCGAGGTTGCCGCTGGCGCGCACCTGGGTGACGTAGCGCCGCAGGGTCTCCTCCAGCCGCTCACGCGCCGAGGAGGGCCCTGGATCGCTGGCGAGGCGGTAGACCAGGGCGCCGTCGGCACCGCGGACCTTGATCGCCCCGACCTCGCCGAGGTCGCGGCTGACGGTGGCCTCGTGGACCTCGACTCCGGCCGCGGCCAGCGCGTCGGCGACCTCGACCTGGGAGTGCAGGTCGCGCTCGGTCACCAGCTGGCGCAGCAGCTGGTGGCGGCGGGTCTTGTCGGTCATGGCGCTCCGGCTCTAGGTGGTGCGCGGTCGGCTCACGAGCAGGTGGGGCTGCGACGGGCTCGCGGTCACGGCAGGGATCAGGCCAGCAGCCGGGCGAGCAGCGCCTTCTGGGCGTGCAGCCGGTTCTCGGCCTGGTCGAACACCACCGAGCGGGGCCCGTCGATCACCTCGGGGCTGACCTCCTCGCCGCGGTGGGCCGGCAGACAGTGCAGGAACACCGCGTCGTCCGCGGCGTGGCCGAACAGCTGGGGGGTGACGGTGAACGGAGCGAACACCTCGAGCCGGGCGTCGGCCTCCTGCTCCTGGCCCATCGAGGCCCACACGTCGGTGTAGACCGCGTCCGCACCGCTGACCCCGGCCACCGGGTCGGTGGTGACCACCACCTCGGCACCGCTGCCGGACGCGAGCTCGTTGGCCCGCGCGACGACCGCGCTGTCGGGCGCGTAGCCCTCGGGGTGTGCCACCCGCACCGAGAGGCCGACCATCGCGCCGGCGAGCAGCAGCGAGTGGGCGACGTTGTTGCCGTCACCGACGTAGGTCAGGGTGCGCCCAGCGAAGCCGCCCAGGTGCTCACGAACGGTCTGGAGGTCGGCGAGGGCCTGGCAGGGGTGCTCCTCGTCGGTCAGGGCGTTGACCACGGGGATCGTGGCGTTGGCCGCGAGCTCGTCGAGCCGGTCCTGGCCGAAGGTGCGCACCACCAGCCCGTGCACGTAGCGCGAGAGGACCGCCGCGGTGTCGGCGATGGTCTCGCCACGCCCCAGCTGCAGCTCGGCGGAGGACAGCGCCAGCGGGCTGCCGCCGAGCTCGCTGACCGCCACCTGGAACGACACGCGCGTGCGGGTCGAGGGTTTCTCGAAGATCATCGCGACGGTGCGGCCGACCAGGTCGCTGCGCGGGCCGGCGGCGCGGTCGGCCTTGAGCCCATCGGCGTGGTCGAGCACGGCGATGAGCTGATCGCGGTCGAGGTCCTCGACCCGGCGGAAGTGGCGGATGGTGTCTGCCACGGGCGGCTCCTTCTCAGCTGTCGCTGTGTGGACTGGACGGTTGCTCGGTGGCTAGTGCGGTCAGTGACTCGGCGAGGGCGGCGAGGGCGAGGTCGACCTCCTCGCGCGTGACCGTCAAGGGCGGCGCGACGCGCAGCACGTCGGGGGCGACGGCGTTGACCAGCAGGAAGCGCTGGCGGCAGGCGGCCTCGAGCTCCGCGGCCACCGGTGCGTCGAGCTCCAGGCCGAGCAGCAGGCCGCGTCCACGTACCCCGGTCGCGTGCGGCACCTGGCCGACCAGGGCGGTGAGCCCCTCGTGGAGCCGTCGCGCACGCGCTGCCGCGGTGTCGAGCAGCCCCTCGGCCTCGATGGTGTCGATCACCGCGTTGGCGGCCGCGGCGGTGACCGGGTTACCGCCGAAGGTGGTGGCGTGGTCCCCGGGCTCGAACACCTCGCCAGCCGGCCCCCGCGCGACGCAGGCGCCGATCGGCAGGCCGTTGGCCAGCGCCTTGGCGAGCGTGATCACGTCGGGCACCACCTCGGTGGCCTGGAAGGCGAACCACGGCCCGGTGCGCCCCATGCCGGTCTGGACCTCGTCGATCATCAGCAGGGCTCCGTGCTCGTCACACGCCGCGCGCGCCGCGGCGAGCACCGCCGGATCGATCGGCCGCACCCCGCCCTCGCCCTGCACGACCTCGAGCAGGACCGCGCAGGTGCGCTCTCCCACGGCGTCGCGCAGCGCCTGCGGGTCGTCATGGGCCACGTGGTCGACGAAGCCGGCCAGCGGCTCGAACGGCGCGTGCTTCGCCCGCTGTCCGGTGGCCTCCAGGGTCGTGAGCGTGCGGCCGTGGAAGGAGCCCTCGAGGGTGACGACGCGGACCTTGTCCGGGTGCTGGGCACGGCCGTGACGGCGGGCGAGCTTGATCGCCGCCTCGTTGGCCGTCGCCCCGCACTGGGAGAAGAACACCCGCGCGTCGTTGAAGCCGGTGATGCGCGCGAGCCGTTCGGCGAGCCCGACCGCGGGCTCGGTGAGGTAGAGGTTGGAGGTGTGCACCAGCGTCGCCGCCTGATCGGCGACGGCGGCGGTGACCGCCGGGTGGGCGTGCCCGAGGCTGGTCACCGCGAGCCCGCACAGGAAGTCGAGCCAGGCGTTGCCCTCCGCGTCGAACAGCGCGGTCCCCTGGCCCCGCACGAAGGTCGCCTTCGGCGGGCCGTAGGTGCGCATCAGCCGGGCCTCGGCACGCGCCCGCAGCTGGTCACCGTCGTGGGTCGCAGCCTCACTGGTCACGGTGCCACCTCGCCGTCGGGCTGCCGGGTCGAGGTGCCGGGCAGCGTGGAGGTGACCATGGTGCCGATGCCCTCGTCGGTGAAGATCTCGATCAGCACGGCATGCAGCACGCGACCGTCGAGGATGTGGGCCTGCGGCACCCCCGCCCGGATCGCCGAGACCATCGAGCGCACCTTGGGGCGCATGCCCTCGTGCAGCTCATCGGCATCGAGCATGCCGGCGAGCCGGTCCACGCTGACCTCGCTGACCAGGGCCTCGCGGTCGGGGTCACCGAAGTCGAGGTAGAGCCCGGGGACGTCGGTGAGGTAGACCAGCTTGGTCGCGCCCAGGGCGGCCGCGATCGCCCCGGCGGCGACGTCGGCGTTGACGTTGCGCTCGACCCCGTCGGCGTCGCGCCCGACGGTCGCCACCACCGGCAGGAAGCCGTCACCGAGCTGCTCGTCGAGGTAGCTGGTATCGACCTCCTCGATCTCGCCGACGAGGCCGAGGTCCTCGCCTTCGGGGCCGGTCGCGGGCCGGACCCGCAACAGCCCCGCGTCGGTGCCGGCCACGCCCACGGCGGGCGCGCCGGCGTCCTGGACGAGCCCGACGACCTCCGGGTTGACCTGGCCGAGCAGGGCCATGCGCACCACGTCCATCATGGGCGCATCGGTCACGCGCAGCCCGCCGACGAACCGTGACTCGACACCCAGCTTGCCGGCGAGCTCGCTGATCTGCGGCCCACCGCCATGCACGATCACGGGCTTGAGCCCCACGAAGTGCAGCAGCGCGACGTCGGCGGCGAACGAGCGCTTGAGCTCGTCGTCGACCATCGCGTTGCCGCCGTACTTGATCACGACCGTCTGGCCGTGGAAGCGCGTGATCCACGGCAGCGCCTCGCGCAGCACCGCCGCCTTCTCCTGGGCGACCTCGACGCGCTCGGCCGAGACGTCGTCGGCCGTGGTGATGCGGCGCCCGCCGCGTGCCGCGGGGGCGTGCTCACCCGTGGACGGACCGGCGGTCGAACGGGTCGGATCGGTGGGTCCTGGTCGCTGGTTCACGTGGTGTACTCGGCGTTGAAGCGGACGTACTCGGGGGTCAGATCACAGGTCAGCATGGTCACGGTGGCGTCGCCGCTGCCGACATCGACCTCGATGGGCACCACCGGGCGGTCCATGGCGGCAGCCACCTGGCCACGGTCGAAGCTCGCCGCGACGCCGAAGCGGCAGACGGTGAACCCCGCACAGGTCACGCTCACCCGGCGGGGATCGAAGTCGACGCCGGCCGAGCCCATGGCCATCAGGATCCGGCCCCAGTTCGGATCGGCGCCGTGGATGGCCGCACGCACCAGCAGCGAGGTGGCGATGGCGCGGGCGAGCTGCTCGGCCTCGACCTCGGTCGCGGCTCCGCCGACGGTGATGGCCGCGACGCGCTCCGCACCCTCACCGTCGGCGACCACCTGCTCGGCGAGGTCCGCGCAGACCGCGTGGATCGCCCGGCCGACCGCCTCCAGGGACGGAGGCTGCGGCGCCCGGCCGGTGGCCAGCAACGCGACCTGGTCGCTGGTCGACCCGTCACCGTCGATGCTGATGCGGTTGAACGTGGCGCCGACCGCGCCGCGCAGCAGCCGGGTCGCCACCGCGCCCGACAAGGGCGCGTCGGTGGTCAGCACCACCAGCAGCGTGGCCATCGCCGGCTCGATCATGCCGACGCCCTTGGCGATCCCCCCGACGGTGCAGCGTCCCCCCTGGTCGTCCACCACCTCGACGGCGACCTGCTTGCTGTGGCTGTCGGTGGTCAGCATCGCCTCAGCCGCGCGCGGGCCGCCATCGTCGCTGAGATCGGCGGTCAGCGCCGGCAGCGCCGCCAGGATCCGCTCCACCGGCAGCGGGACGCCGATCACCCCCGTGGACATCACCAGCACGTCGTCGTGGGCCACATCGAGGTGGTCGGCGGCGGCCGTCGCCAGCAGCCGGGTGTGCTCCTCGCCGTGCGGGGTGCACACGTTCGCGTTGCCGCTGTTGATCACCACCGCCTGGGCCCGACCGTCGTCGACGTGGCGCCGGCTGAGCTCGCACGAGGACGCCCGGACCAGGTTGGTGGTGGTCATCAGCGCCGCACCGGCGGGGGCGTCGGTGACCACGGCGGCGAGATCCGACCGCCCTGAGGGCTTGACGCCACTGACCACACCCGCGGCGCGCACGCCGGGCACCGCGGTCACGCCACCCTCCACGGGGGTGAGCTCGCGCCGCTCGGTCGGTCCCCAGCCAGCGATCACGGGTAGACCCCGATGGCGGTCAGCCCGGCCGTCTCCTCGGCGCCGAGCAGCAGGTTCGCGCACTGGATCGCCTGACCGGCCGCGCCCTTGCCGAGGTTGTCGATGGCGCTGACGACCGTGACCCGCCCGGTGCGTGCGTCGGTCAGCGCGGACAGCTGACAGCCGTTGGAGCCGGCGAGCGCCTTGGTGTGGGGGAAGCTGCCCGCCGGGAGCACGTGCACGAACGGCTCGTTCGCGTAGGCGGTGTGCAACGCCGCCGCGATCGCCTCGGCGTCGACCCCCGGCTGCAGGGACGCGTAGCACGTGCTCAGCAGCCCGCGGCTCATCGGCACCAGATGCGGGGTAAAGCTCACCGCACCGAGGTCGCCGGGCAGCCACCGTTCGATCTCGCCGGTATGGCGGTGGTCCGGCGCGCCGTAGGCGGTGAGGTCACCGTGGACGTGGGCGAAATGCAGGTGATCCTTGGCGGCCCGACCCGCCCCCGACGTCCCGCTCTTGGCATCGATCACCACGCTGCCGGGCTCGACGAGCCCTGCGATCGGCGCGAGCCCGAGCAGGGTCGCGGTCGGGTAGCACCCGGGGTTGGCGACCAGGCGTGCACCCGCGATCCGCTCGCGCTCGAGCTCCACCAGCCCGTAGGCGACGTCGTCGGCCGCGGCGGGGTCGCCGGCGGCGAGGTCCGGACGGGGGTGCGGCTCGCCGTACCAGGTCGCAAAGCCGTCGGCGCTCAGCCGGAACGCCGCCGAGAGGTCGACGACCGGCGTGCCGGCGTCGTAGAGGGCGGCGCCGAGCTCCAGCGCGACACCGTGGGGGGTGGCGAGGAAGACGAGATCGAGGGCGGCCAGCTCGTCGGGATCGACCGCGCTCAGGGTCCGCTCCCCCACCAGGTTGGGGAACAGCTCGCCGAGGTCGGTGCCTGCCTGGGAGTGCGCGGCCACCGTGGCGACCTCGAGATCCGGATGCCCCCCGAGCAGCCGCAGCAGCTCCGCGCCGCCGTAGCCGGAGGCGCCGACGATGCCGACGCGGTGGCTCATGGACGCTCCGGTTGCTGACGGCGGCGATCGCGGCTGACGGTGCTCGACGGTGACGGCCCCGACGCGCCCGACCGTGCGGTCGGCAGCCGGGCCCGTCGGCACCGGGCCCCATGTTGCAGGCTCATGCAGGAAACTGCAAATCCCTGCGACTGCCGACGGTGAGGGTGCTCACGGTGGCGGGGGCTTGCGCAGCCGCTTGATCTCGCTCCGGCGACGCTTGGCCTCCAACCGTCGCTGCTTGGCCCCGCGACCCGGCCGCGTCCGGCGACGTTGCCGTGGTGGCTCAAGCGCTTCGCCGACCAGCGCCTCGAAGCGGGCGAGCACGGCCTGGCGGTTGCGGTGCTGGCTGCGGTGCTCCGAACCGACCAGACGCAGCACCCCCTGACCGGTCAGGCGCGGCCCCAGCCGCTCCATGACGCGCTTACGCTGCTCGGTGGACAGCGCCGAGGACCCAGCCACGTCCCAGCGCAGCTCCACCTTGCTGTCGGTGGTGTTGACGCTCTGCCCGCCCGGGCCACCGCCCTTGGCCGCGGTGATCTCGAGCTCACGGCCCGGTACCACCACGCCGTAGGGGAGCCGGATGTCATCCATCGCGTCCAGCGTACGGGCGACGGCGACGCCGTCGCATGACGTCGAT
>JBKGZF010000130.1:0-6573 GCA_046545715.1 Nitriliruptoraceae bacterium
GAGCACGGCTTCAAGGCGCTGGTCTGCACCTTCGCCAACATGTTCGTCCAGTCCCCCGACCTCAACCGTCTCTATCAGACGCTCGAGGAGCTCGAGCTGATCGTGGTCGTCGACCCGATCATGACCGAGACCGCCGAGTACGCCGACATCGTCCTGCCGGCGACCACCTGGTACGAGAAGACCGATCTCACCGCGACGCCGGTCCACCCGTTCGTCCAGCTCCAGCAGCCAGCCATCCCGCCCGTCGGCCACGCACGCGACGAGCTGTGGATCTGGCAGGAGATCGTCCGTCGGATCGACCCTGAGCTCGCGGAGCGCTACCTGCTGCCCTACTCGGCCGAGGACGCGATCGAGATGATGCTGGCCGCCGGGGACCACCCCGACGGCCCCACCCACGGGATGACGCTCGAGAGGTTGCGCGAGGGCCCGATGCGGCTCAACGTCTCCGATCCGGACATCCCCTTCCGCCCCCAGATCGAGGACCTCGAACCGTTCCCGCCACCCAGCCTGCCCTCACCCCTGGAGGCGACCCAGCGCTTCGTGCCCACCGGTCGTATCGAGTTCTACAAGGAGGAGGACCGCTTCCTCGAAGCCGGCGAGCAGGTCCCCACCCACCTCGATCCGCATGACGACGGCGTCCATGATCCCCAGCGCTACCCGCTGGCGCTGCTGTCACCGCACTCCAAGTGGCGCATCCACTCGACCTACGCGAACAACCCCTGGCTCCAGGAGATCCACGGTACACAGCCCCGGGTGATGCTCCATCCCAGCGACGCCCGATCTCGTGGCATCCGTGACGGCGACGAGATCGAGGTGTTCAACGGACGAGGGCAGCTAGGGGCCTGGGCGCAGGTCACCGAGGCGGCACGACCCGGAGCCGCGACGCTCCACGAGGGCTGGTGGCCGAGGTTCTTCCGCTCCGGCAAGGGCGTCAACGAGCTGACGACCTCCGAGGTCAACCCCATCCACGAGATCCATCACGTCGCCAACACCTGGGCTCCCTCCACGCCGTGGAAGGACTGTCGCTGTGAGATCCGCCGTGCCTGACCGTCCCGACGTCCTCGGAGCTCTGCTGGCCAGCGATGGCGCCGGCAGTGCGGAATCGTCCCAGGCTCGCAGCTCCGCGATCGAGGCGCTCCCCAGCGCCAGCCGCGCATGGGGCGAGATCGATTCGCGCTCGCAGGCTCCGCGCTGGGGCATGCTCGTCGACACCGAACGCTGCATCGGCTGCTGGTCGTGTGCGGTGGTGTGCAAGTCGGAGAACGACGTCCCACTGGGGATGTGGTGGAACCGCATCCTCACCGACGGCGAGGATCTCGACACCCCCGAGCTCGACGCACACGGCGAGCCGGCGATGGAGTGGCTGCCCCTGGCCTGCCAGCACTGCGACGACGCACCGTGCGAGAAGGTCTGCCCCACCGCCGCCACCTACACCAACGACGAGGGCATCGTCCTCGTCGATGCGGACAAGTGCATCGGCTGCCGCTACTGCATGGCCGCGTGCCCCTACGGGGTGCGCGTGTTCAACTGGGGCGAGCCGACCCGGGCCCCCGGCGTCGAGGAGGGCATGGTCGCCCCCCGTCCCGCCGGGACCGTGGAGAAGTGCTCGCTGTGCGTGCACCGGATCGAGGAGGGGCAGGAGCCCTCCTGCGTGGTCTCCTGCCCGGCGCAGGCACGGATCTTCGGTGACCTCAACGACGCGGACAGCCGCATCAACCAGGTCCTGCGCGACCGCGGCGGCGAGCAGCTGCTCAAGGAGAAGGGCACCGAGCCCAAGGTCCGCTACCTGCCACAACGTCGCCGGAGGTCGCTGTGACCACCACCGCCGAGCCCGGCACCGGCCCGAGGACCAGCCACCCGTGGGCGTTGCCGACCTGGTACGCCCTCCTGGCGGCGGGGCTCCTGCTCGGCCTGTTCGCCTTCGGCTACCAGTGGGCCAACGGTCTGACGGTCACGGGGCTGACCAACACGGTCAGCTGGGGCCTGTACATCGTGCTGTTCATGTTCCTGGTCGGGATCTCGGCCGGCGGACTGATCGTGGTGGCCGGCGGTGAGCTGATCGGCAGTCACCGTCTCGACGCCCTCAACCGGCTGGCGGTCATCGTCTCCGGCACCGCGATCGCCGCAGCCGCCGCATCGATCATCCCCGATCTCGGCCGTCCCGAGCTGGCGTGGCAGATGCTCGTCTCGCCCCAGCCGATGTCGCCACTGGTGTGGGACATGGTCGTGATCACGGTCTATCTGGCCATCGCCGTCGCCGACCTGTGGATCCTCACCCGCCCGCGTCCAGCCCGGAAGGCGCTGCGGATGATGGCCGTGGTCTCGCTGCCGGTCGCGGTCCTGGTCCACTCCATCACGGCCTGGATCTTCGGCTTCCTGGTGGCCCGACCGTTCTGGAACACCGCCATCCTCGCCCCGCTGTTCATCTCCTCAGCGCTGGTGTCGGGAACGGCGCTGGTGCTGGTGGTGGCCTGGATAGTGCGTCGGGTCTCCTCCTGGGAGCCACCTCCGCACGTCTTCGGCGACCTCGCCAAGCTCCTGGCATGGTTCGTCGCGGTCGACTTCTTCCTGCTGGGTGCCGAGCTGATCACCGCCTACACCTCGCAGACCGCCTACCACCTCACCCCGCTGCAGATGCTGTTCACCGGCAGGCTCGCGCCGCTGTTCTGGTCGCAGCTCGGTCTCGGCGTGCTGGTCCCGTTCGTGGTCTATGCGACACCACGCCTGCGTGCCCGCATCCCGCTGCTGGTCGGCGCGGCGGTGCTCTCGATCCTCGGCGTGTTCGCCAAGCGCGTCGACATCCTCATGCCGGCGATGTACGACCCACAGGTCAACCTGGAGCCCGGCATCCCTGCAGGCCGTGCCGGCCAGGGGTTCATGACCGACATGCTCTACGTCCCGACCTGGGTGGAGTACGGGGTGGTCATCGGCATCCTGGCGTTCGCGGGCCTGCTGATCACCGTGGGCGTGCGACGCTACGTACTGCCCCACGACGACGCTGGCGCCACGCCGTAGGGCGGGGCGCCGCGGCAGCGATCGTCCACCGTCGCGACACCCCGCCCGGGAGCAGGTGGTCTGCTGGCTACGGCCGCAGGGTCAGCGGGGTCACCCGCTCGCCCTGGACCGAGCCGTCCTGCGCCGACTCCTCCCAGACCGTGAGGGTGCCCTGCTGTTCCTCGTCGAGGTCGTAGTCGATCGTGAAGTCGAACGGCGAGGTCTCGACGCCGCTCTCGGCCATGGCGGTGCCCTCGTCGAGCACGGTGCCGTCGGCGGTCTCGAGCCGGTAGAGGAAGGTCGCCTCGAAGACGGTCGCCATGCCGGTCACCTCCATGCCGCTCTCCACCTCGGCACCAGCCGCGGGCTCGTCCACGAAGACGGCCGGCAGCAGATCGAGGTAGTCGTCGCGCGAGACCGGCTCGTCCAGCATGATGCCCTCACCGGAGAACGCGGTCACCGGTTCACCGTCGAGCTCGAAGCTGACCTCGTCGACGGTCGGGAACTGCGTCACGGTGTAGACCACCTGGGCGAGCCTCGAGAACATCGAGAACGAGCCACCGCCCGACTCGAACTCACGCGAGAGGTCGACGGTGGCCAGCCCGTCGTCGATCGTGACCCCGAGCACCAGGGTGTCCTCGGGGACCGAGGTGGAGAGATCATCGAGCAGCTGCTGATCGTCCTCAGCGGGTCCGTCGACGAGCTCACGCAGGGTCGCCAGCGCGATCCCCGGGGTGGAGGGGATCTCGCGTTCCACCGAGGTCAGGAACGGACCGGCCCGCGCCGGCGTGTCACCACCAGGGGCGAGGTAGTACAGGCGGACCGTGGTGGTGTCCTCCTCGTCCGACTCGTCGGCGTCGTCCTCGGCCTCCTCATCGGAGGTGTCGTCGGTGTCATCGGCGCCGTCGTCCTGCTGCCCGTCGTCGTCGGCGTCATCGGTCGACGTCTCGTCGCCGGCGGTGTCCTCCGACGCCTCGTCGCCGACCTCGATCGGCCCGTCGTCAACGACCTCGCTTCCGCACCCCACCAGCAGCAGCGCGAGCGAGAGCCCCACCATGACCGGTGCGTAGATGCGCTTCATGATCCTCCTCCTGACGTCGGCTCGGTGGAGCCGACCGGTTCGCGGGTTGCGCCACCTTTCGGGGCGGCGAGGTTCATGGTCCCCCGCGACCTTCATCACATCGTCCGCACCATGTCACAGCTCGGTAACGACGCCGACCGGCACCCGCACCTCGACGGCGAGCCCGCCTCCGTCCCGGTTCGACGCGGTCAGGCTGGCCCCGAGCACGCGGGCATGCTCGCGCACGATCGCGAGCCCGAGGCCACTTCCCGCGCCACCACGAGCGACGTCACCCTTGGAGAACCGGTCGAAGATCCGCTCGAGCTCGTCGGAGGGGACCCCGGGCCCCCGGTCGGCCACCTCGATCACCAGGGTGTGGTCCTCGAGCTCAGCGTCGACCGTGACCGAGCTTCCGGCAGCGTGGGTGCGAGCGTTGTCGAGGAGGTTGGCGACGATGCGCTCGAGGCGCCGTCGGTCGGTGCGCACCCGCAACCGGTCGGGCGCCCGCACCGCGGCGTCGGGCAGGCGCTGAGCGGCGACGGCAGCGAGGAACCTGGCGACCTCGAGCTCCACCACCTCGACGTCGGCACTGCCTCCGGCAGCATCCAGCCGGGAGAGCTCGAGCAGCTCCTCGACGAGATCGCGCAGGCGGCGGACATCGCGGTCGAGCAGCTCCACCACCCGCCGACTGCCGGGAGGCAGCGAGTCGAGCTCCGCCGCCAGCTCGGACGCCTCCTGTACGAGCGCGGTCACCGGTGTGCGCAGCTCATGGGAGACATCGGCGACGAAGCGGCGCTCACGATCCCTGGCGGCGGTGAGCTCCTCGACGGCCTCGGCGAGCGATCCGCCCAGACGTGCCACCCGCCAGCCCGCCACGCCTCCGACGAGCACCAGCGCGCCGGTGGCGCCCAGCAGCACCCGGCGAAGCTGTGCGAGCGCACGATCGACGTCGCTGACGTCGGTGAAGAAGTAGAACGCCGGGCCGTCCGGCGGCCGCTGCGCCGCGACGACCAGGTGCGACACGCCGCGGATGTCGACCCACTCGGCTGCGACCCGCCCGGACTCGACCAGCTCCACGACCTCAGGGGAGACCGCCTCCTGTGCGGTGATCAGGTCCAGTCCCGAGACGAAGTCCTCACCCTCGCCCAGATCCACGTAGACCTCGATACCGCGCCGTTGGAAGTCCTCGGCGAGGCCGGAGGTCTCGATGTCGTCCGCGCCGACCGACTCCCCGAGGCGCTCCTCGGCCAGCACCGTGACGTTGAAGCGGGCCTCCTCGATCTCCCGGTCGAGCACCTCGGAACGCAGCGAGCGCGAGACCAGCACGAAGGCCAGTACCGAGAGCACGACCGAGACGATCGCGACGACCCCGACCACGGTCACCACCAACCGGGTCCGCACCCGCCCTGCGCCCCGACCGCCCTGCTCCTGGAGCACGCTCACCCCCGCGTGGCCCGGTAGCCGAAGCCTCGGACGGTCTGGATCAACTGTGGATCTGACGGCTCGGCCTCGATCTTGGCACGCAGCCGCTGGATGGCAGCGTCGACCAGACGCGAGTCCCCGAGGTAGTCATAGCCCCAGATCCGCTCCAGGAGCTGCTCGCGTGACAGGACGCTGCCAGCGTGCCTCGCGAGCTCGGTCAGCAGCCGGAACTCGGTCGGCGTGAGCTCGAGCATCTGCCCGTCGCGCTCGACGGTGTGCGCCTCGACATCCACGCGCACCGGCCCGAGACGCAGCACCTCCTCGGACGGCTCGGCTCGGCTCGCGCGCCGCAACGCTGCCCGCACGCGTGCGACCAGCTCGGGCATCTCGAACGGCTTGGTGACGTAGTCATCGGCGCCGGATTCGAGCCCGACGACCACGTCGATCGTGTCGGTCCGGGCGGTGAGCATCACCACCGGGACCGCCGAGGAGGCCCGGATCGCGCGGCAGACCTCCAGGCCGTCGAGCCCGGGCAGCATGACGTCGAGGATGACGACATCGGGGCGATCGGCGTGGAACCGCTCGAGGCCCTCGTCGCCGCTGGCAGCGGTGACGACCTCGAAGCCCGCGTTGCGCAGGCCCCGTTCGGTGAGCTCACGGATCGAGGCGTCGTCCTCGACCAGCAGCGTGCGTGCATCCATGTCGCCAGTATCGCGGTCACGCCGGTCCCGAGCGAACCCCGCGCCTGCATTACCGTCCACGTGCCGGGCCGCCACGACGACGAGGACGTGATCGAGATGCTGGACGAGAAGATCGAGCCCTTCTACGACGAGGTGGTCCGACGCAACCCCGGTGAGCTGGAGTACCACCAGGCGGTCCGTGAGGTGGTCGACTCCCTCGGCCCCGTGCTGGCCAAGCACCCACGGTTCGCCGAGCGCCGGATCATCGAGCGCATCTGCGAGCCGGAGCGCCAGATCATCTTCCGGGTGCCATGGATCGACGACGAAGGCCGGGTCAACATCAACCGCGGTTTCCGCGTCGAGGTCAACAGCGCGCTCGGTCCCTTCAAGGGCGGCCTTCGCTTCTCGCCGTCGGTC
>JBKGZF010000131.1:0-6567 GCA_046545715.1 Nitriliruptoraceae bacterium
GGGCCACCCTCCTTGACGATGGCACCGGCATGGCCCATCTGCTTGCCCTCCGGCGCCTCGAAGCCGGCGATGTAGCCCACCACCGGCGTGTCGGGGATGTTGTCACGGATCCACTGGCCGGCCAGCTGCTCCTCCGAGCCGCCGATCTCGCCGACGAAGGCGATCGCCTCGGTCTCCGGGTCGGCGGCGAACGCCTCGATCACGTCGAGGAACTGGGTGCCGATCACCGGGTCGCCGCCGATGCCGACGCAGGTGGAGATCCCGATGCCGGCCTGGGCCAGCTCGTGCATGATCTGGTAGGTCAGCGTCCCCGAGCGGCTGACCAGCCCGACCTTGCCCGGCATGGTGATGTCGGCGGGGATGATGCCGACGTTGCAGCGTCCGGGGCTGATCACCCCGGGGCAGTTGGGTCCGATCACGCGGGCACGGCCGGGACGGACCACCGCGTCGTAGACCTCGGTCATGTCGTGGACCGGCACACCCTCGGTGATGGTGATGATGGTGCTCACCCCGGCGTCCGCGGCCTCGAGGATCGCGTCCTTGGTGAAGGGGGCGGGGACCATCACCATCGAGGTGTCGGCGCCCGTCTCGCCCACGGCCTCGGCCACGGTGGCGAAGACCGGGACACCGAGCTCCTCCCAGGTCGTCCCACCCTTCTTGGGGTGGACGCCGCCGACGATGCGGGTGCCGTAGGCCTGGTTGCGCGCGGCGTGGAAGGTGCCCTGGGAACCGATGCCCTGGACGATCACCTTGGTGCTGTCGTCGATGTAGATGCTCACGGGTGCTCCTCGCGGGGTCTGGTGGCACTCGCGCCGAGGCGGAGTGGACGCTCAGGCAGAGCGGGCCAGCTCGACGGCGGTGGCGGCGGCCTCCTGCATCGTCGCCGCGGAGACGACGTTGTCGTGCTGCGCCTCGTCGAGGATGCGTCGGCCCTCCTCGGCGTTGGTGCCGTCGAGGCGCACCACCAGCTTCTGCGGGAAGTCACCCAGCCGGCGTGTGGCCTCCACCACACCGGTGGCGACCTCCTCGCCGCGGGTGATGCCGCCGAAGATGTTGATCAGCACGCTCTTGACCGCCGGATCCTTGAAGACCAGGGCCAGCGACTCGGTGATGGCATCGGCGGAGGCGCCACCGCCGACGTCCAGGAAGTTGGCGGCACGTCCCCCGTTCTGGGCGACCACGTCCAGGGTGGCCATGACCAGCCCCGCACCGTTGCCGAGCACCCCCACCTCGCCGTCGAGCTTGACGTACTGGATGCCCTTCTCCTGGGCCTCGGCCTCGAGCGGGTCGTCGGCCTCGAGGCCCACGAGCTTCCAGTCGCGGTAGCCGTCGTGACGGAAGGCGGCGCTGTTGTCGAGGGTCACCTTGCTGTCGAGCGCGATGACGCGGTCGTCGGGGGTGCGGATCAGCGGGTTGATCTCGGCCAGGGTCGCGTCCTCAGCCCGGTAGGCCGCGAAGAGGTTGACCAGCAGATCGGTGGCGCTGTCGACCACCTCGGCAGGCAGGTTCGCCTCGGAGACGAGTCGACGAGCGACGTCGCGCGGCAGGCCATCGACCGTCTGCGAGGGGGTGAGGGTGCGCTTGATCACCGCGTCCGGCTGGGTGCGGTTGACCTCCTCGATGTCGACCCCGCCCTCGCGTGAGCAGATGATCAGGTGGCCCTTGTTGACCCGATCGTGCATCACCGAGAGGTAGTACTCCTCGACGATGTCCGAGGCGGGCTCGACGTAGATGATCGAGACCACGTGACCCTTGATGTCCAGGCCGAGGATCGCGCGGCCGTGCTCGCGCGCCTCGTCGACCGTCGTCGCGAGCTTGACGCCACCGGCCTTGCCGCGGCCACCGGTGCGGACCTGCGCCTTGATCACCACGGCCGACGCCCCCTCGCCGAGGTGCTTCTCCGCGGCGGCGACGACGTCCTCGACCGTGCGGCAGACGCTGCCGACCGGCGGGACCGGCACGTCGTTGCGGGCGAAGAGCTGCTTACCCTGGAACTCGACCAGGTCCATGGTGGCTCCTGTGCGTCGGGGGAGGAGAGGACGCCTGCCGGTACGCAGGCGACGCCGGCCGGCTGCGGCGATCGGCAGCGACCATCGTCGGTGTCGCGGTCATACCCGCTGGGGGACGTTGGCCTCGACCCAGTCGGTGATGGTCTTCATGGGGGTGCCGGGGGTGAAGATCTCGGCGACGCCCGCGGCCTTGAGCTGGGGGATGTCATCGTCGGGGATGATCCCCCCGCCGAACACCACGACGTCGTCGGCACCCTGCTCGCGCAGCAGCTCGACCACCTTGGGGAACAGCGTCATGTGCGCGCCGGAGTGGATCGAGAGGCCCACCGCCTGCGCGTCCTCCTGCAGCGCTGCCGCCACGATCTGATCGGGGGTCTGGTGCAGGCCGGTGTAGATGACCTCCATGCCGGCGTCGCGCAGCGCACGCGCGACGACCTTCGCTCCCCGGTCGTGCCCATCGAGGCCGGGCTTGGCCACGACCACTCGGATCGCCATGCTCTGCCCGCCTCACTCGTCGTGTATCGGCCGCGGGTCAGGATAGTCGAGTCAGCGGCGCGGACCGGAAGCCGCATCGGGGCCAGGGGCAAGGGAGGTACCGTCTGCGGGTGATGGACGAGCCTTCGACCCCGTCGACCACCCCGCCCCCGCGCGGTCGCGACGATGCCGCGCATGCCGCTTTGGACCCCGAGTTCGGCCCGAGCGGCTACCTCCCCGACCGGGCGGCGCAGCGCGCCCGCAAGATCGTGCTGCGCTCACCGCTGGGGATCCAGTGGGTGATCGCCTCACTGGTGGCCGGGCTGGTGGTCGTGGTCGCGGGGGTGTGGCTGCTGGTGGCCAGCGGTGGGCCGCCCGGCGAGCCGTGGGTCCAGGCCATCGAGGTGGATGCGCTCGAGGACACCGCCGTCGACCGCGACCTCGACGTGCTGTTGGTCGGCGCGGGCGGTCGGGTGCGGGCGTTCGCGGACGCACCGCAGATCGACTACTGCCCGCAGAGCCACCGCTTGGAGGCTGCCGACGGCCGGGTGTGGGCGCTGACCGGCCGCGGGCTCGATGGCACCGGCTCCCTCGACGAGCACCCGACCCTGGTCCAGGACGGGGTGGTCTACGTCGATCCGACCCGCACCCGCCCGGGGCCCGCCCCCTCCGACGAGCCCGCCGAGCCGGCCTGCTGAGGACCCTGGTCGCCGTCCGCCAGGCTCAGCTGCCGTCTCCGACCGCACCGTGGACGGCGAGCTCCTCGAGGCGAACGAGGGTGGCGCGCATCCCCTCGAGGTTGCGGCGGGGGAAGCCGAGCAGCTCCAGGCCGAGCTTGGAGCGTGCCCGCGACCAGTCGAAGGTCTCGGTCACGCGGGTACCGCCCTCGACGTCCTCGAACTCGTAGCGCCACCGGTGACCGTGGAAGTGCCGCCAGGCGATCAGCTGACCCTCCTCGAACTCCACGACCTGGTTCTCGATGCGGTAGCGCGTGCCACGGTCCATGTCCATGCCGAAGGTGGCACCGAGCTCCAGGCGCTGGGGGGCGCCCTCGCGCAGCGCTTTGACCGAGTCCGAGCCGTCGATCACCGGATGCATCGCCGGGTCGGCGACGATGTCGAACAGCGCCTGCCGATCGGCCGGGATCACCCGGTCGGTCGAGACCTGCCGTCGCTTCGCCATCGAAGACCTCCAAGCTGGTGTCGAGGTGGTGCCGCGCCCACCCATCACGTCGCGTTCGGACGCCTGCAGTGTCCTGGATGCCCGTCAGCTGGAGCGGCCGCGGCTCATCCCCGGATCCCGTCGACCAGCAGCAGCACGCCGAACACCGCGAAGGTGGTGGCGGCGACGGTCCGCACCACCCGCTCGGGCAGGCGGGAGCCGAGCAGCGTGGAGACCACGATCGCCAGCCCGCTGGCGGCCGTCATCCCCGCACTGGCCCCCAACCAGGTGGGCACCGCAGACTGCGAGCCAGCCAGGGCGGTGGTCGCGATCATCGACTTGTCACCGAACTCGGCGACCAGGAAGGCGAGCGTCACGCCCAGCACCACCGAGCCGCTGCGCAGTCCAGCCTCCTCGTCATCGTCATCGTCGCCCCACAGCGTCCACGCTCCGAAGCCGAGGAACATAAGCCCGCCCCCGATCGTGATCGCACGTTGCGGCAGCGCCGTGCCGAGGGCCGCCCCGATCAGGGTCGAGACCCCGAGCATGACCACCGCGGCGGTGGCGACACCGACCAGGACCGGCGACGGCCGGTAACGCGCGCCGAGCGCGATGGCCAGCAGCATCGTCTTGTCGCCCAGCTCCACGAGGAACAGCAGCGAGAACGTCGCGAGCAGGTCCTCCATCGTCAGCCGACCTTCACCAACGGGGCGTAGGCGAGGATCAGGTGCTTGACGCCCTCGTCGTCGAACTCGACGGTCGCCTCGGCACGCTCGCCCTCGCCCTCGAGCTCGCGCACGACGCCCGACCCGAAGCGGGTGTGCATGACGGTGTCGCCCACGCGGAACTCCTCACCGCCGATCTGCAGCACCTCGACGTCGCGGCGACGACTGCCCGCGGAGCTGTGACCGGTCGCACCACGCTCCTCGACCAGCTGCTCGGGAACCTGCTCGAGGAAGCGCGAGGGCGGGTTGTGGTTGAGCCCGCCCCACAGGCTGCGGTGGTCGGCATGGCAGAGGTAGAGCCGGTCCTGCGCGCGGGTCATGCCGACGTAGGCGAGGCGACGCTCCTCCTCGAGCTGCTGCGGGTCGGACAGCGAGCGCACGTGGGGGAAGACCCCGTCCTCGAGACCGACCAGGAACACCACGGGATACTCCAGGCCCTTGGCGGTGTGCAGCGTCATCAGCGTGACCCGACCCTGCTCGCCTACCGCCTCGTCGCTGGTCGTCCCGTCCGCCGCTGCGTCGGTGGCCAGCTGGTCCTGATCGCTGACCAGGGTCACCGACTCGAGGAAGGAGACCAGCCCGGCCTCGCCCACCGCGCCGTCGCCACGCTCGTGCACCTCCTGGGCGACCGAGCGCAGCTCGCGGAGGTTCTCCTCACGCCCGAGCGCGTCCACGGTGCGCTCGGCCTGGAGCTCACGCAGGTAGCCGGTGCGCTCCCAGATCAGCTCGATCAGCTCAGCGGTAGGAAGGTCGTGCTGCAGCTCCGTGCGCAGGCCGTCGAGCAGGTCGACGAACGAGCGCACCGCGCCGACCGCGCGCGAGCCCAGGCCCTGGACCCGGTCCGCCTGCCGTGCCGCCGCGAGGAAGGAGATGCCTTCACGACGCGCGTGCAGGGCGAGGGCCTCGACCGTCCGGTCACCGATGCCGCGGCGTGGGGTGTTGATCACCCGTCGCGCCGAGACGTCATCGGCCTCGTTGATCAGCAGACGGGCGTAGGCCAGGATGTCCTTGATCTCGCGCCGCTCGTAGAAGCGGACGCCGCCGATCACCCGGTAGGGCAGCCCGACGCGGACGAACACCTCCTCGAGCACACGGGCCTGGGCGTTGGTGCGGTAGAACACCGCCAGGTCGTCGTAGCCGAAGCCCTGCTCGGCGAGGCGGTCGGCCTCCTCGGCGACGAAGGCGGCCTCGTCGTGCTCGTCGTCGGCGTGGTAGCGCACCACCGGCGCACCGAGGCCGCGGTCGGTCCACAGCTGTGCGCGCCGCTTCACGGCGCCGCTCGCGATCACCGCGTTGGCCGCGTCGAGGATGGTCTGCGTCGAGCGGTAGTTGCGGTCGAGCACCACCACCTCGGCGTCGGGGTGGTCGGCCTCGAAGTCGGTGAGGTTGCGGATCGTCGCGCCCCGGAAGGCGTAGATGCCCTGCTGCGGGTCGCCGACCACCATCACGTTGCGGTGGGCGCCCGAGAGCAGGTTGACCAGGTGGTACTGCGCCCGGTTGGTGTCCTGGTACTCGTCGACCATCAGGTGGCTGAAGCGGCGCTGGTAGTGCTCGCGGACGCCGTCGAAGAGCTGCAGCACCTCGACGGTCTTGACGATCAGATCGTCGAAGTCGAGGGCGTTGGCCTGCCGCAGTGACTGCTCGTAGGCCTCGTAGACCTCGGCGATGGCCGACTCCGGCCATCCGCTGGCGCTGGCCCGGTAGGTCTCGAAGTCGGTGAGCTCGTCCTTCGCGTGGCTGATCGCGGTCTGGATCGCACGGGGGGTGAGCCGCTTGTCGTCGACCCCGAGCTGCTTGGCGAGCTGGCTGATCAGCCGGTTGGAGTCCTGCGCGTCGTAGATCGTGAAGCTGCCCGGGTAGCCGAGCCGCGGCAGCTCACGCCGCAGGATCCGCACGCACGCCTTGTGGAAGGTGGTCACCCACATCCGCTCGCCGAGCCGCTGGCCGACCAGCTCGCTCACCCGCTCGGCCATCTCGCCGGCGGCCTTGTTGGTGAAGGTGATCGCCAGCACCTCGAACGGGCTGACGTCGTGGTCGCGGATCAGGTGGGCGATGCGGTGGGTGAGCACACGGGTCTTGCCCGAGCCCGCACCGGCGACCACCAGCACCGGCCCCTCGACGGCCTGCACGGCCTGCTGCTGGGCAGGGTTGAGGCCCTCGAGCAGGGGCGAGGTGGTGTGCGGCACCGGTAGCAGACC
>JBKGZF010000132.1:0-6554 GCA_046545715.1 Nitriliruptoraceae bacterium
CGGCGACGGCACCACGGTGTGGGCCGACCGGGTGCTCGCGCTGCTCGCCCTCGATGTGCTCGAGCGCCACCCCGGCGCCACGATCGTCTACGACGTCAAGTGCTCGCGGCTGGTCGCCGAGGTGGTGCGGGTCGCCGGTGGGCAGCCGGTGATGTGGCGGACCGGGCACAGCCACGTCAAGACCAGGATGCGCGAGCTGGACGCGCCCTTCGCCGGCGAGCGCAGCGGCCACTTCTTCAACGCCGTCGACCACCTCGGCTTCGACGACGCGATCCATGCGGGGCTGCGTCTGGCCGACCTGTGCGCCCGCCGTGGACGACCGCTGGCCGAGCTGGTCGCCGAGCTGCCCCACTACGAGACCTCACCGACGATCTCCGCCCCCTGCGCGGACGCGGCGAAGTACGCGGTCGTCGACCGGTTCCTCGAGGTCGCTCTGGAGCGCAGCGACCCCGAGGAGGTCATCACCATCAACGGTGCCCGCCTGGAGTTCGAGGACGGCTGGCTGCTGGTGCGTGCCTCGTCGAACCTGCCGGCGCTGGTGATCGTCTGTGAGGGACGCACGACCGCGGCGCTGCACCGCCACTACCGCTTCGTGCGCGAGGTGCTGGACGGCTTCGACGAGGTCGACCCGGAGTGGGACAACGACCTCGACGTCGTCACCGACGACGAGCCCGGCCTCGGCTGAGCCCTCCCGCGCCGGTGCGCGGCTCGCTGCGCTCGGCCGCTCGGCATCGCCGATGTGCCAGACTGGCCGGCCATGGAGCCCACCGCCCGCCGCCCCTACGACCTCGACACCCTGCTGGACGTCGCTGCGGAGGTGTTCAACGCCCGCGGCTACGACGGCACCTCGATGGGCGATCTCGCCACTGCACTGGGGATCAGCAAGTCGAGCATCTACCACCACGTGGCCAGCAAGGAGGCGCTGCTCGCCCTGGCGGTCGACCGGGCGCTCTCGGCGCTGTTCGACGTGCTCGACGAGCCGGCAGCGCTCGACGGCCGCGCCCGCGACCAGGTCGAGCACGTCCTGCGCCGCAGCGTGCAGGTGTTGGACGAGGAGCTGAGGTTCGTCACGCTGCTGCTGCGCGTGCGCGGCAACACCGCCACCGAGCGCGACGCCCTCGAGCGCCGCCGCAGCTTCGACCGGCAGGTCACCGCCCTGGTCGAGCAGGCCATGGCCGATGGGGATCTGCGCGCGGACCTCGACCCGGCGCTGGTCACCCGGCTGCTGTTCGGCACCGTCAACTCGCTGGTCGAGTGGTACCTGCCCGAGCACGGCGACGCCGACGCGGTCGCCGACACCCTGGTCGCGATGGTCTTCGACGGGCTCGACAGCCGTGGGGCCTGACCGAGCGACCGCCTTGCGACGACAGCGACGCAGCCGCCGCTCAGCTGGCTCCGCGGTCACCGATGGTGCGGCTGCGGCCACGGAACTCCGCGACACGCAGCGGCTCGTCGCCCTCACGCCAGACGGTGACGTCGGTGATCCCGTTGCGGCCGGTGCTGGCGCGCTCAACGGCCTCGGCGATCAGCCGGTCGCCGGCCTGGACCGGAGCCAGGAAATCGATCTCCGCGCTCGTCGCCACGGTCATCGGCCGCCCGCTGTTGCAGGCCGCGCCGAAGGCGGTGTCGGCCAGGGTGAACACCACGCCCCCGTGGGCGATGCCGTGCCCGTTGAGCATCCCCTCCACCACTGGCATCGCCACCCGCGCGAAGCCGGGGCGCACCTCCAACAGCTCCATGCCGAGCGCGCCCGAGGCGTCGTCGGCCGCCAGCATCGCGATGGCGGGGTCGATGGGCGCGTCCGGGTCCGCAGCCGCCGCTCCCCTGACCGCGCCCTCCCTGCGCTGGCTCACCGTGCCTCCCGATCCGACCGTCGGCTCCACGCTACCCCGGCCAGCTGCCACCTCGACGTCGCTGTCGAGACGGCCAACGCCCTGCTCTGGCCCGTCGGCGCTCATGCGGAGCGGAACGCCTCGAACGGCTGCTGGCACGCCTGGCAGTAGCGCACGTCGCGGCAGGGGGTCGGGCCGAACGGCGAGTCCATCTCGGTGTCGTGCGAGCCGCAGTAGGGACACGGCCGCGCTGGCTGCGACGTCGAGGTGGCGGCGTCGACGGCCAGCGGCAGCGAGCGCTGGTCATGTCCGGGCCGGGGCGCGTCGACGAGCGGACCCCCCGGCGGCGCGATCCCGTACTCGCGCAGGGCGGCGCGCCCCTCGGCGTCGATGCGGTCGGGGGTCCACGGCGGATCGAAGCTAAAACCCACCTCCACCGCCGTGACCGCCTCGAGCGCCGACACCGCGGCGCGCACGTCACGCTCGATCATCTCGGTGGCGGGACAGCCGGAGTAGGTGGGCAGCAGCTCCACGTGGACCATGCCGGTCCCGCTCACCGACACCTCGTGGACCATGCCGAGCATCCCGAGCGTCACCGGCGGCAGCTCCGGGTCGGCGACGCCTTCGACGACGCGCCGTACCTCATCGGCGTCCACGCCGGTGTCGACGCCGCCCTCCGTCGCCCGCTGCGTCCGCTCGTCAGCCATCGCGCTCACCACCTCGCGCCGGGATGCTCGCGGTAGAGGCGGGTCATCTCCGGCCAGACGTCCTCGGTGAAGTCGGCGCTGTGGTGGCCATCGCGGCCGCCTGCGGCGCCGGCGGGCACGGTCGCGTCGGCGGCCGGCACCACCGCACCCAGACCGACCGCTTCCAGCCGCGGTGCGACCGCCTCCAGCCACGGTGCGTGCAGCTGCGCATGACCGCGCCGCAGCAGGCCACTGGCGACGGCCGCGTCCTCGCCCGCGACGGGCTCGAACAGCCCCAGCGCCTCGGGCAGGACCGCGCTGAACCCCGCCTGCAGGCGCGCTCGGGCCTCGCCGCCGGCGCCCGTGATCCGCTCCAGCCACAGCTCGGCATGCTCGAGGTGGTAGCGCTGCTCGTGCAGCAGCTTGACCGCCAGCGCCGCGACCTGCGCGTCGGTGGAGTCGCTCAGCGCCGTCAGCCGTACGGACTCGAAGTGGTCGAAGGCCCAGTGTCGCGCGAGCGTGTAGGCGAAGTCGCCCGGCGGCCGCTCGCACACGATCGCGTGCCGGTAGGCATCGGGGGCACGTCCGAGGCCGAGCGCGTCGACACCGGCGCGCACGTCGTCGGATCCATCGCCGACCACCAGCTGGTACCACAGATCCGCGTGGTTGATGCCGTCCTGGGCGATCGTGGAGAACGCGAGGTCCTCCTCCAGCGACGGCGCCACCCCCGTCCAGTGCGACGCACGGTGGCCGGTCAGCAGCTGGTCATCGGCGATCGCGAGCAGCACGGCCTCGCGCGGACGGTCCACCGCGATGTCGCCGCTCACCCTGGACCTCCGCGTCGAGGCGGAGCCGGGCGCTCGCGCAGCTCACCGCGGCCGCGGGCATCGGCCGCGGCACGTGCGGCCTCGCGCTTGCTGCCGAAGCCGGAGTAGCCGCTCTGCAGCCGGTAGCTGATGTCGACCTCCCGCTCGAGCAGCGCCGGATCCTGCCGGTGGAGGTGGTCGCTGCGGCACACCGCGTACTCGACCCCCTCACCGTGACGGAAGTGGGTCTCACGGGCGAGCACCAGCGCGGCCTGCTCATCCGGGGCGTGGATCACCCCGACGTGCTCGAGGGCCGCGTCCCACTTGCGGCGGCCGAAGACCTCGAAGGTCGCCATCGGTGGGTGCCTCCCTTGTGCGTGGCGTGCGGGCCGGTCAGGCGGCTACGGGCTGATCGCCCAGCAGGATGTCGTGGATCCAGGCGTGGTTGCGGTGCAGCAGCTGACGCCAGTACAGCCGCGACGCGGTCGCCTCGGTGGGCTCGCCCTTGACGATCGCCGCGAGACGGTCCCAGTCGGGCTCGGTGTAGTCCCACCACCCCGCATCCGGGTCGTAGGCCAGCTGAGGATCGGGGGGCTCGATCCCCATGTCCCAGATCCGCGGCACGTAGGTGGACAGCCACTCCTGGCGCGACTCCTCGTTGGTGCGGGACTTGACCCCGTAGCGGATCATGGGATCGTCCTCGCGGGCGACCGCGGTGCCGAAGAAGTGCATGATCGGCTCCCACCACCGCTCCACGGCCTCCTGGAGCATCTCGAACTGCTCATCGGTGCCGCTGGCCAGCGCCAGCATGATGTCCTCGCCGTGGCGGAAGTGCAGCGATTCCTCGGCGACGACCCGCTTCATCACTCGGGCGTAGGGCGCGTAGGAGGTGTCGAGCAGCGCCCGCTGGGTCACGATCGCCGCACCGTCGACGAGGAAGCCGATGCAGGCGACGTCGCCCCAGGTGTGGGTCGGGTAGTGGAACACGTTGTGGAACCGGCCCCGTCCGGCGATCAGGTCCGCGTACATCGCCCGGCGGGGACGACCCAGCGATTCGGCGACCCGGTAGATCAGGTGGGCGTGGCCGACCTCGTCCTGGACCTTGGCCGCCAGGGAGCGCTTGCGCCGCAGCGTGGGCGCCCGGGCGATCCACTCGCGCTCCGGCAGCGCCCCCATGATCTCGGAGTTGGCGTGCATCTCGATGAACTTGATGTTCAGCTGCCGGTAGGTATCGGGCATCCAGTCACGCGGCTCCACCCGGTGGCCCTCGGCGAGGCGCGCCAGGAACTCCTCCTCGCGCACGGGGTCACGGCCGGTGTCGCGGCCAGTGTCGCGGCCCGCGTCGTCGCCGCGGGCCGTCGGCCTGGCGGTGGTGCTAGCCATGCTGCCTCCCTGCCTACCTGGCTCCCGAACCGCGGGTTGACGCCCCACCGTGGCGGGGTGGGTGCCCGACCGACCGTTCGGTCGAGACGCTACGGCGCCCCGTGAACCGAGGTCAACGCTCCCGAGCGCCGTGCGCGCCTACCCCTCGGCGTGGATGCGGGTCTCGACCAGGTGGAAGCGGCCGGTGACGAAGGCCTCGTCGACCAGCGAGGCGTTGGCGGCCGGGTTCGCGCCGGTCGCGTGGAAGTCGCTGAACTCCATGGTCTGGTTGACGTAGACCCCCTGGGTGAGGTCGAACGACACCGATACCCCCGCGGCCAGTGCGACCTCGGTCGCCTGGGCGCGCACCTTGTCCTGCCGCGTGTGCACCCCGAAGGTGATCGCGCCGCGCCGCTGGACCAGCCAGCGCACGTGCTCCAGCGAGGTATCGGTGCCGTCGGTGGCGACCAGGAGAACGATCGGTCCGAAGCGCTCGGAGTCGTAGGCGTCGGTCTCGGCCTGATCCACCGCGACGACCAGCGGGGTGCGCACCCGCGCGTCGGGCGCCTCGGGGTGGTCGACGGCCCGCGACTCGGCGACGACGGTGCCGAGCCCACGCGCCTGCTCGATCCGCTCGAGGATCGCCGGGTCCCCGATCGCCCCGAGGATCTGCACGCCCTTCTCCGGGGGCTCGAGCAGCTCCTCGAGCGCCGCGGCGATGCGCTGGCCGACCTGGTCGAAGGTGAGGTGGCCCTCGTCGGTGTCGATGCCGTCGCGGGGGACGAACACCGCCTGCGGGGTCGTGCACATCTGGCCGCTGTAGAGCGAGAAGCTGAAGGCGAGGTTGGCGAACATCCCCGCGGCGTGGTCCGAGCCGTCGATCACGATCGGGTTGACCCCCGACTTCTCGGCGAACACCCGCGCCTGGCGGGCGTTGTCCTCCAGCCAGCGTCCGAACGCGCTCGAGCCGGTGAAGTCGACCAGCCGGACCCGCGGATCGGTCGCCAGCTGCTTGGCGAGCGGCGCGTCGGTCCCCTCGGCGGCGAGCATCGCCACGTGCGGCGGGTAGCCGGCCTCGCCCAGCACCTGCTGTGCCACCTCGACGACCAGCGCCAGCGGCAGGACGGTGGCGGGGTGGGGCTTGACGATCACCGGGTTGCCGGTCGCCAGGCTCGCCATGATCCCCGGCAGCGCGTTCCAGGTCGGGAAGGTGCGACACCCGATCGTGACGGCGACGCCGTGCGGCACGACGTGGAAGGTCTTGTCCATCACCGTCGGTCGCTTGCCGGGGCGCTCCCAGCGCACCGACGAGACGTGGCGGGTCATCGCCGCGTGGGCGTAGGCGACCGCCTCGAGTCCGCGGTCGAGGGCGTTGGGACCACCGGCCTGGAAGGCCATGACCCGCGGCTGGCCGGTGGTGTGGTGGACGGCCAGGCCGAGCTCGTGGGCCCGCGCGCCCAGTCGGTCGAGGATCTCGACGCACAGCGCGGCTCGGCGGTCCGGCCCGGCGGCGCGCCAGGTCGCAAGCGCGTCGGCCGCCGCCGCGATCAGCGTCTCGGGCTCGACCGTCGGGTAGCTGACCCCGAGCTGACGACCGTAGGGCGAGGTCTCACCGACGATCGAGCCGCCGGCGGTCGGCTGATCCAGCGACAGCCCGCGCTCCTGCAGCGCATCGAACGCCGCGTCACCGGCGGCGAAGGGATCATCGCCGTAGACCGGATCGGTGGGGCGTTCGGGGTAGCGCGAGTGGAAGCGACGCGCGTAGGCGGCCTCCGCAGCGGCGGTCACCACAGGCAGGTGCCGCGCGACGAGCGCATCGAGGTCGATCGAGGTGGTCGCGGCCATGGCTCCCTCCAGGCACGTGGCGC
>JBKGZF010000133.1:0-6540 GCA_046545715.1 Nitriliruptoraceae bacterium
CGGATCGTCTCCGTGCGCTGCTCGAGCGGCTCCCAGCCCTCCTCGGTGAGGTAGCGATCGCCGTCGATCCGTTCGACGAACAGGTCGGCGACGTCGGAACCGAGGTTGGTGAAGCCCCAGCCCACCGTGTCGTTGTGCCCGATCACGATGCCCGGCACCCCCGAGAACGAGAAGCCGACGGTGCGGTAGGGGCAGTCGGTCGAGACCGGCTCGCAGCGCAGCCCCACCTGGTACCACAGCGATGGCTGCGAGGGACCGAGGTGCGGGTCGTTGGCGAGCAGCGCGGTGCCCGTCGTCGAGCGTTCGGGCGCCACGACCCAGGAGTTGGAGCCGAGGGCTCCACCTGCCCCGTCGCCCAACAGCGCGGGTGAGTTGGCCAGTGCCCGCTGCGCGGCATCCAGCGCCCCGTCGACGCCCGGATGGGCAGCGAGGGTGGCCGCGCTCGGTGTGGGGTCCACCTCGGTGTCCACGCTGGTTGGATCGTCCACCTCGCTTGCGTTGGGGACGAACGCGCCGTCGAGCAGCTCACCGCCTTCGGGCAGGATCGGTGGGAAGCGCTGCTCGTCGAAGGGCGGGAACAGCTCGCGCCAGTCGCGCTCGCCCGGCAGCTCGGTGGCGCTGAGGCGGCCGCGCTCGAGCTCGTCCTCGAGGTTGGCACGCAGGTCCCAGGCCATCGCCTTGAGCCACGCCAGCGAGTCGACCGGGTCCCACGGCTCCGGCTGGTAGCCGCTCGGACCGGCCAGCGGCAGCAGGGCGTGCTCGAGCGAGAGCGCCCGGCCCGAGCGCCCCGCCATCCAGGCGTTGACCCCCTCGGCGTAGGCCGCGAGCATCGCGCGCGTGTCGTCCTCGAGCAGCTCGAGCTCCTGCTCGGCGACGCGCCGCCACCCCAGCGTTCGCACGAACCGGTCGGTCTCGACCTGATCGCTGCCGAACAGCTCGGCGACCCGGCCGGCGGTGACGTGCCGGCGGAAGTCCATCTCCCAGAAGCGGTCCTGGGCGTGGACGAACCCCTGTGCGTAGAACAGGTCGTCGGCGGAGCTGGCGACGAGCGTCGGCACCCCGTGTTGGTCGCGCAGGACCTCGACCTCGGCGTCGAGGCCGTCGAGCTCGAGCTCGCCGCTGGTCGTGGGCATGCCGGCCCGGACGGTGACCGTCGCGACCACGCCGGCGGCCAGGACCAGGACGCCGAGCACCGCCAGCACGATCAACAGCACCCGACGAGCCCGTCCCCGCCTCCGCCCCTCTTGTGCGCGCATCTTCGCGAGGCTAGCCCTCCCATCACCCCGCTTACCCGATCACGACCCGCCGCGACGGATGCGGCGTTGCGGCGTACCCTCTCGGCGATGGAGTTCACACGCGCACACGGCACCGCCAACGACTTCGTGGTCCTGCCAGACCTCGATGACGGGCTCGAGTTGACCGCTGAGCTCGCCCGTGCGTTGGCAGACCGGCGGCGTGGGCTCGGTGGCGACGGTGTGATCCGGGTCGCCGCCCCTCCGCAGACCCAGCCCGACGCCCAGGTCTTCATGGACCACCGCAACGCCGACGGCTCGTTGGCGGAGATGTGTGGCAACGGTGTGCGGGTGCTGGCCAAGTACGTGGTCGACCGGGGTCTGGTCGCACCCGACGACGAGGGCCGTGTCCACGTGGCGACCCGGGGCGGGACCCGCACCGTGTGGATCGTCGAACGGCACGCCGACGGCCGGGTCGCCAGCGTGGCGGTCGACATGGGGCCCCCGCAGCTCGAAGCGTCGCAGGTGCCGTTCGTCGCCGCCGATCCCACCGCCCGCCGTCACCGGGTCGAGCTCGAGGGCGCCGCTGCTGCTGCGGTCGACGCCGACCACCTCGACGTCGCCGTGGTCTCGATGGGCAACCCCCACGCCGTCGTCTCGGTGGCGTCGGTGGCGGACGCACCGGTCGCCGAGGTGGGGCCGGCGATCGAGCGCCACCACCGTTTCCCCAACGGTGCCAACATCGGCTTCGTCGAGGTGGTGGATCACGCCACGCTGCGCCTGCGGGTGTTCGAGCGTGGGGTGGGGGAGACCGCCGCCTGCGGCACGGGTGCGTGCGCAGCGGTGGTCGCGGCGCAGCTGACCGGCGCGGTCGGCGAGCGCGTCGCCGTCCACCTGCCAGGCGGCGTCCTGACGATCGAGCACCGCGATGGTGGCACGGTGATGATGACCGGTCCGGCGGTGGAGATCGCGCATGGGCAGCTCGACGAGGGCTGGCTCGCCGACCTCGCGGTCGGTGCCCGGTCCCTGACCTCATGGAGGGCATCCTGAGCACCCAGCACGGCCCCGATCCGGATCCCACGCCGATGCCTGACGGCGACGGCCTCAGCCGGGCGGAGCTGCGTCGTCGCCGTCGCGAGGTCATCGAGGAGGGTGCCCCGCGCGAGGGCGTCGACATCATCCGGCCCGTCGAGCGGGCCGTGATCGTGGGGGTGCAGCTCCCTGCTCGTGGCACCTCAGAGGTCGAGGCGTCGCTGGACGAGCTGACGGCGCTGCTCGACACGGCCGGTGCCGAGGTGGTCGATCGCGTCGTCCAGCGACGGGATGCGCCGGACGCGGCCACCTTCATCGGCGGCGGCAAGGTGGCCGAGCTCGCGGAGCTGGTCACGGCCCTCGGAGCCGACGCGGTGGTCTTCGACGACGAGCTCTCGCCTGCTCAGCAGCGCACCCTGGAGGAGCGCATCGGCCAGAAGGTGCTCGATCGCACCATCGTGATCCTCGACATCTTCGCCCAGCACGCCACCTCCAAGGAGGGCAAGGCACAGGTCGAGCTCGCCCAGCTGACCTACCTGCTGCCACGACTGCGCGGCTGGGGCACCGCCCTGTCGCGACAGGCCGGGGGCCGCGCCGCCGGCGGTGTCGGGATCGGTGGTCGTGGCCCTGGTGAGACCCAGCTGGAGGTCGACCGGCGGCGCATCATGCGACGGATCGCCAAGCTGCGCCGTGATCTCAGCGGCTACCGCCGCATCCGCGACACCAAGGCCAGCGAGCGTGAGCGCAACCACGTCCAGGTCGCCGCGCTGGTCGGCTATACCAACGCGGGCAAGTCCTCGCTGCTCAACGCCCTGACCGGTGCGGATGTCCGCATCGAGGACAAGCTCTTCGCCACCCTCGACCCGACGGTGCGCCAGCTGCCGCTCGAGGATGGGCGCCACATCGTGCTCACCGACACGGTGGGGTTCATCAACAAGCTGCCCCATGGGCTGGTCGAGGCGTTCACCTCCACGCTCGAGGAGTCCACCCGGGCCGAGCTGCTGCTCCACGTGGTCGACGCCGCGCATCCTGAGGCGGAGTCGCAGATCCTCGCCGTCCACGAGGTGCTCGAGGAGATCGGGGCGGATCAACAGCCCGAGCAGCTGGTGCTCAACAAGATCGACCGCGTTGACCGCGCGAGCCTCGATGCGCTCGCACGGCGCGTACGTGCCGAGTTCGGTGCCGATCCGGTGCTCGTGTCCGCCCACACCGGGCAGGGGCTGGAGCAGCTCATCGAACGGATCGGCCAACGGCTGCCGAACACCCGCTACCGCGTCTCCGGTCACGTGCCCTACGCCCGTCAGGACCTGGTGGCGCTCGCCCACCGGCACGGCACGGTCGTCGAGGAGGGGCACGATGCGACCGGCACGGCGCTGGTCGCCGACGTCGACCAGGACGCCGCGATGCAGCTGCGTGACTACCTCGACGATGACCCGTTCGAGGCGGAACCCGAGCCCTGGGAGCGGGAGTTGGGTTAGGGTTCGGCCCTAGCGCTCGAGCGGCGGGGGGTGGTCGGGCTGACCGACGGTCAAGTGGGACCCGGGGACGTGCGCGTGGAGGCGCTCGCGCATGCGGGGCGCCGTCTGGCGATGATCGACGACCTCGACGGGCTCGTCCCGATCGCCTCGCAGATGGCGCTGGACGTGATCGCAGCGAGCAGCGCCTCGATCTCGCGGGTGGAACGCGAGCGAGGGTTGGTGCGCGTGCTCGGCTGGTTCGATGGTCGCGCTGAAGGGTCGCGGCTCCAGGACGGGGTCGAGCTGCACGCAGGGGACGAGCTCGTCGGCGAGGTGGAGTTCCACCGCTTGGCGGAGCTCCCGCGGTTGGCGGCCCCACCCGAGGATGCCCATGCGTGGTGTGCGAACCTCGGTGATCCCTCGATCGGCGCGGTCGACCAGCGGATCCTGCGGCGGATCGGCATGCAGGCCTCGCTGTCGGTTCCGATCGTGGTGGGCGGCAGCGTGTGGGGTGAGGTGCGTGCCGCTCGTAGTGCCCAGCTGCCGCCGTTCTCCTCGGTCGACGTCGCCCTCGGCGAGGCGTTCGGGGGGCTGTTGGCGGCGGCGCTCATGCGCATCCAGAGCGGGGGAGAGCTGCACGAGCTGGCCTACCACGACCCGCTGACGGGGCTGGCGAACCGACGGTCGGTCGACGACCTGCTCGAGCGCCTGTTCGCTCCCGAGGTGCCCGCGCAGCCGATCGCAGCCATCGTGTGCGACGTCGACGGGCTGAAGATGGTCAACGACCGCTTCGGTCACCACGCGGGGGATGCGCTGCTCTGCGAGGTCGCGTCGTCGCTGGCGCTGCTCGCCGGCGATCACCCGGGGGCGCTCGCAGCCCGGCTCGGGGGCGATGAGTTCTGCCTGATCCTCGAGGGCGTGAGCGAGTCCGAGGTCGCAGCGATCAGCGACCGGCTGGCCGCTTCGGCTGACGGGCTCTCGCACGGTGCCGGTCTGTCATGCGGTTGGGCACGGGTGAGTGAGCATCCAGGCCAGCGGCAAGATGCGACCGCGGCCGCTCGTGCGCTGCTGCGGCTCGCGGATGCCGCCCAGTACCGCGCGAAGCGTGCCGGGCGTCACTCGGCGACGGTGCCACCCCGACCTGACGATGGCTTCAGCTGGTTGCAGCATCGCTGTGTGGAGGCGGCGATCACGGCGCTTGGCGTGGCGGGGCCACGTCCCGAGGAGCGACTCGAGGCGGTCGCAGCCGCCGTGGCGAAGGTGCTGACGGCCGGGGCGTGGGCGGTGTCTCGCGCCGCGGCGGACGAGCCCGTGCACGTGGTCGCGAGGGATGCGCAGCGCGGTGTCGACCTCAGCCCGAACCGGTTGTGGCAGGACGATCGGGTCGTCGATGCCGACCACTATCCCCAGACCCGCGAGGCCTTGGAGGGTGGGAGCTTCCAGGCGACCGTGGCGGCGGGTGAGCGAGCCGAACGGGAGTTCCTGGCGGTTCTCGGCTACGACGAGGTGATCGGTGCGGGCGCGCGCAGTGACCATGCGACGGCGTGGCTGGTCGAGGTCTACGGTGATGCGGTCACCGTCGAGCTGGGGCCGCACGAGGGGTTGCTCCGCGCGCTGGTCGAGCTGGCCGTGGCCGGCGCTCGAGCTTCGAGCCAGCAGGTTCGAGCACGCGCGATCCAGGGGGCGACCCCCAGGGTGGGCTGACCACCGGACCGGTCCGCCGGGGCGGGTTGCGTCAGTGCAGGCTGCGCAGGACCGAGACGACCTTGCCCATGATCGTGGCGTCCTGGTCGCCGTGCACGGGGATCGGCTCGAACCGGTCGTTGGCGGGGTCGAGGAACACCTCACCGGAGCGGGTGCGCCGGAAGAACTTCACCGTGGCCTCACCGTCGATCAGGGCCGCGCACATCTCGCCCTGCTCGACCGTCGGCTGGACGCGCACGACGACCAGGTCCCCGTCGAGGACGCCGGCCTCGAGCATCGACTCACCGCGTACCCGCAGCATGAACAGCTGGCCGTCTCCGACCAGCTCCTCGGGTAGCTGGTAGACGGCGTCGACGCGCTCCTCGGCGAGGATCGGTCCGCCGGCGGCGATGTCACCGACCAATGGCACGTTGCGCGCCGGCGTCGGGCGCATCTCCAGCGAGGTCTCGGGGTCGCGGCCGAGCTCGAGCGCACGAGGCTTGGTCGGATCGCGCTTGAGGTAGCCCTTCCTGGCGAGCGCCTCGAGCTGACCGTGGACCGACGAGGGTGAACGCAGGCCGACCGCGTCACCGATCTCGCGCACCGACGGCGGGTAGCCGTGCTCGGCGACGTGGCCGTGGATCACCTCGAGGATGGCGCGCTGCCGATCGGTGAGATCGCTGGCGCTGGCCAGGGTGGTCATGCTCGCAGGATCCGCGGCCGGCTCGGTCGTTGGGGCGGCCAGCGGTTCATCGGGTCCTGCATCGGATCGGTCGGCGCTCACGGGGTCCTCCTCGACTGGCGGATCCGCGGGGATCCGAACCTGCGTTCGCTGAGCCTAGCAAGCGATGGCCGTGATCGCGAACATCCGTTCGCACGCGGTGTTGACACCGGAACGTGCGTTCGGTTCCATGCGATTCGAACGGGCGTTCGCTCTGTCGCACCCACCACGTAACCTCGCCACCAGCCTCCACCCCAGCCCGAGCCCGAGGAAGACGACAGCCCGAGGACGACAGCCCGAACACGACAGCCCTACCCCGCTCAACCCGACAGGAGCGCCACCGTGAGCAGCCTCCAGGCTCCCGCCCACCCGCCGTCGACCCCACGCGCCACCTACCGCCGTCGACGCATCCTCG
>JBKGZF010000134.1:0-6502 GCA_046545715.1 Nitriliruptoraceae bacterium
GGGTCTGTCAGGTTCAGAGACGCCCGAGGCCGGTCACTGTGCGTGTTCGCTGGAGGTGGTGTGGATGCCGCGAGGAGGCGCTCGCAGCCGATCCGGACCGGCTCCAGACCCCGAGGCGCTGCGTCGCGATCGCGCTGATGACCGGGCCGAGTGGGTCGAGCTGCCCGCGGCTGGACGCACCGGGCGGGTGCCGGCCTGGCCGCTGAACTCGAAGGCGTCGGCGCGCGAACGCCGGCTGTGGAACAAGCTCTGGAAGCTGCCGCAGGCGATCGAGTGGGAGCGGCTGCAGCTGCACGACCAGCTCGCGCTGTACGTGCGCACCCAGGTCGAGGCCGAGGAGGCCGGGGCGCCGGCGTCGATGCGCAACGCCGCGGTGCGGATGGCCGACACGCTCGGGGTGTCGACGGCGGGGATGCGCGCGAACCGCTGGCGGGTGGCGCCGGCACAGCAGGGCCGCGGGGCGAGTTCGACGTCGGCTGGTCGCAAGCCGCGCCGGTCGACGAGCTCGGCGAAGGACCGGTTCACCGTGGTCGATGGTGGCTGACGAGAGCTGGGTGGTGCGCTGGCCGACGCTGTTCGTCGGCGTCGACTGGATCGAGGCGCACTGCGTCATCCCGGATGGTGCGTGGAAGGGGGCGCCGCTCGAGCTGCTGGACTGGCAGGCGTGGTTCCTGCTGAACCACTACCGGGTGAAGCCGGGCGCTCTGCCGGCGTTCAGCCGGCGGCGGGACCGCACGGAGGTGAAGCCGGCGTCGGCGTTCCACTACCGCCGCTCGCAGATGGTGCTGCCGCAGAAGGCGGGGAAGTCGCCGTTGACCGCGGCGCAGATCACGCTCGAGGGGGTCGGCCCGGCGGTGTTCGCCGGCTGGGCCGAGGGCGGTGAGGAGTACGACTGCGTCGAGCATGGCTGCCCGTGCGGCTGGGGGTATGTGTACGAGCCGGGCGAGCCGATGGGGATGCAGTGGCCGACGCCGCTGATCCAAGTGACGGCGTTCTCTGAGGAGCAGACCGACAACGTGTACTCGGCGTTGCGGCCGATGATCGAGGATGGGTCGCTGGCCAACGTGGTGCCGCGGGTGGGGGAGGAGTTCACGCGGCTGCCGGGGGGCGGGCGGATCGACACGGTCACGAGCTCGGCGAAGTCTCGGTTGGGGCAGCGGGTGACGTTCGTGCCGCAGGGCGAGACCGGGATCTGGACGCCGGGGTCCGGGATGATCGAGGTGGCGGAGACGCAGCGGCGCGGGCTGGCCGGGATGGGCGGCCGGGCGGTTGAGGAGACCAACGCCTGGGATCGCACCGAGAACTCGGTGGCGCAGCGCACGGCGGAGTCGACCTCGGAGGACATCTTCCGGCTGCATCCGTTGGCGCCGGCGGGGCTGAGCTACACCAACAAGGCGGAGCGGCGCAAGATCCATCGGCACGTCTACGCCGGCTGCTGGCACGTCGACCTGGACGTGATCGAGGGCGAGGCCGGCGAGCTGCTGCAGCTGGATCCGACCCAGGCCGAGCGGTACTTCGGGAACCGGCCGGTGGCCGGCGGCGGTGTGGCCTACCGGCCGGGGGTGTGGGACGAGCTCGCGGATTCGACGGTGCAGGTCGAGGACGGCGCGGTGATCACCGTCGGGGTGGACGGCGCCCGGTTCGACGACGCGCTGGCGATCGTGGCGACCGACGTGGAGTCGGGGCACCAGTGGCCGTTGGGGATCTGGGAGAAGCCGGACCATGCGGGCGACGACTACGAGCATCCGGTCGGCGAGGTCGACGGGGCGATGGTCGAGGCGTTCGAGACGTTCAAGGTGTGGCGCTGCTATGTGGATCCGCAGTTCATCGACGATCTGCTGGACCGCTGGCAGGGGCGGTGGGGCGCCAAGCGGGTGATCCCGTGGTGGACGAACCGGCCGGTGCAGATGGCGCATGCGGTGCGCCGTCATGTGACGGCGGTGCATGCGGGGGATCTGTCGCACGACGGTGATCCGGTGATGGCGCGCCACATTCGCAACTGCACCAAGCGCAAGGTCAACGCACGTGACGAGCAGCATCGGCAGATGTTCGTGCTGGCCAAGGACCGGCCGGACTCGCCGCGGAAGATCGATGCCGGTCCGGCGGCGGTGCTGGCGTGGGAGGCGCGCGGCGATGCGGTCGCGGCCGGGGTGCTCAAGCGCGCGAAGCAGGGCCGTCGCAAGCTGCGAGCGAGGAGCGTTGGATGAGTCGTCCGTTCGGTGTGGTCACCGACCAGGAAGTGTTCGTCCGTGCGGATGTGCTCGAGTCCTACGCGGTGAAGGAGTCGCGGCAGCTGCCGCCGGCGCCGTCGTTCGAGGGGCATCGCGGGCTGCTGCAGCCGAAGTACGACCCGACGTTGCTGGCGGGGCTGCTGGAGCTCAACACCGCGCATCTGGTGGCCTGCCGGCAGAAGGCCGAGGACGTGCTCGGCCGCGGCTGGGAGTTCGAGCAGGTCGCCGAGGGTGCCGACACCGCCGAGCGTGATCGGCTGCGGGCGTGGTTCGACGCGGTGCCCGCGCCGGAGACGGCGCTGGACTCGCAGTCGAACCGGTCGGTGCTGGCGGCGGCGCAGTTCGACTTCGAGTCGATCGGGCGCGGCGCGATCGAGCTGGTCCGGCGCAACTACGCGCCGTCGGCGCCGGTGGAGACGATCGTGCATGTGCCGGCGACCACGCTGCGGGTGCACCGTGACGGGCTGCGGTTCGTGCAGTCCAAGGGCGGCAAGCGACGCTGGTTCAAGTGGGCCGGCGCGGACATCGACGTCGACTACGAGACCGGCCAGGTCCGTGACCTGGGGGATCTGCGTGCGGATCGGCGCGCGAACGAGATCGTCTGGTGGAAGAACTACCACCCCTCCGACCTGGTGTACGGGCTGCCCGATGTGATCCCGGCGGTCGGCGCGATCCACGGCGATGTGGGCCGGCGCGACTACAACCTGGACTTCTTCCACAACTTCGGGGTGCCGGCCTTCGCGGTGTTCGTCACCGGCGACTTCGACGAGGGTGACTTCGTCGACAAGGACGGCGAACCGGTCGACGAGTCGGACCCGGCCGGCAAGTCGGAGATGGAGTGGCACATCCAGTCGCTGCTCAAGGAGGTGCGGCAGAACCCGCACAGCTCGCTGGTGTTCACCATCCCGACCCGTGAGGGGATGGACGACGGCGAGGTCAAGATCGAGTTCAAGCCGCTGTCGACTGAGGTCAAGGAGGCCTCGTTCCGCGCCTACCGGCGCGACAACCGCGAGGAGGTGCTGTCCTCGCATCGGATGTCGGCGGCGATCGCAGGGGTCTACGACGCCGGCGCGGCCAACCGTGAGGCGCGCACCGGGTACAAGCAGTCCGTGCTGTGGCCGCGCCGCGACATGCTCGAGCGGCTGGTCAACCACTTCATCGTGTCGACCTTCGGCATCGAGGGGTGGCGCTGGCGGCTCAAGCCCTCCGACAACCGGGACGAGGAGCACGAGCTCGATCTGCTCTCGAAGCTCGAGGAGCGTGAGGCGGTCTCCAAGCGGGAGCTGCGCGCCCACTTCGCCGACCGGTTCGGGCTCGACCCGGATGCGGTCCCCGAGGACGACCAGGCCGGGGTGTCCTCGGTCGGGGTGCCGGCGCTGCTGCAGGCGCAGGTGATGACGATCGACGAGGGCCGGAAGCTGATGGGTCTCGACCCGCTGCCCGACGGGGCCGGCGACCGGTTCCTGACCGCCGAGGAGGCGGGCCAGACGGCAGGTGGCGGCGAGGTGGGTGCGGCGCTGATGTCGCTGCGTGACGACCTGGTGGGCATCGCCGCGAAGGCGGACGGGCTCGACAGCACCGAGGCGGCCTGGCGGCGGATCCTCAACGGGTCACGCCGGTGAGTGTCGCGCTGCTGATGGCGGCGCGGGTGCAGGAGACGCTGGTCGACCTGGCCGCGCGCAAGGCCCGGTCACCGGCCGAGATCCGCGCCGAGGCGCAGCTGCGTGAGCGGCTCGCCGAGGTGCTCGGCGAGCTGATCGACCGGGTCGAGGACGGCGTCAGCGAGCGTGGCATCCCGAGCGAACGGGCGGTCGGCCGGCAGCTGCTCGGCGAACTTGACGATCTCGAGGAGCAGCTGGTCGAGGTCCTCGCCGAGGAGGTCGGCGAGGAGGCGCTGCGTGCGATCCGGCACGTGGAGGAGGTCGTGGCTGCGGCACGCAAGCAGCTGCCCGACAGCCTGCGCCCCTACCCGAACATCGACGACCGGCTGTGGAAGACCCTGTCGCGGCTGGGCAACCGCATGCTCGGCCGGATGGTGTCACGCACCACCGACGCGCTGGCTGCCGCAGCCGAGGTCGACATGCCGGTCGCCGAGCTGCGGACGGTGCTCGGCGAGATGCTCGAGGGCGAGATCACCCAGCTGTCACGTCACGCGATGGGGGATGCCCGCAACGAGGCGACCGAGACCACCGAGCGTGACCTGGGCGTGCGTCGCCACCGGTGGGTGACCGCCGGCGACGAGCTGGTGCGTCCAGCTCACGCCCAGGTCGACGGCGAGGTCGTCGAGGTGGGCGAGCGGTTCTCCAACGGCTGGCGGCGGCCCGGCGGGGTCGGCTGCCGCTGCCGGCTCGAGCCGGTGCCCGAGCCCGAGGCAGCATGATCGAGGAGCAGCGATGAGTGTGTCCATCGACCAGATCCGTACCGAGATCGCCCGGCGGTTCCGTCCCGGCGACAGCGAGGAGGATGGCTGGGCGTGGGTGCGGGAGATGTTCACCGACCGCGCCATCGTCGAGATCGAACCGGCCGAAGCTGAACGCGAGATCCAGCTGGTCGAGGTGTCCTGGTCGATCGCCGAGGACGCTGAGGACGCCAGCGAGGTGGAGCTCGGCACCCCGCGCGAGGTCGAGCTCGAGTACGTCGCCAAGGCCGAGGGCGGCCCGCGGCTGGCGGGCCCGTGGGTCGGCAAGGACGCCACCCGGCAGATCGGCTACTCGGCGGTGCTGGTCCCGGGCGAGCCGGACGCCGACGGGGAGACGCTGACCGCCGAGAAGGTCGAGGACGTCGCCCACACCTGGCTCGAGCAGTTCCGCGCGTTCGACGTGCAGCACTCGGTGAAGCAGGTCGACGTCGTCCCGGTCGAGTCCTACCTCGAGCCGGCCGACCGCACCGTGCAGATCGACGGTGAGGACGTGGTGCTGCCGGCCGGGACCTGGACGGTTGCGGTCAAGGCACGCGACGCCGAAGTGTGGGAGGAGATCGCCTCGGGCAAGCGCTCGGGCCTGTCGATCATGGGTGTGCCCAACGACCAGCTCGAGCAGGCGCTGGCTGCGGTCAAGGCCGGGCAGACCCCGGCGATGAAGCGGGTGACGTTGGCCGACGTCGGCGGTGGCGACGCGAACGGGGACTGGTTCGCGCCGTTCATCGGGATCGTCGATCAGCCGGCGGTGCCCAAGGCGAAGTTCTACGCGTTCAAGCAGGCCGCACCGAAGCGGTCGCTGGCGCGGCGCGTCGCCGACGCGCTCACCGGGGGTGCGGCCAAGGGCCGTCAGCCCCCCCAAGAGACCGACCTCGGCCCACAGGAGGCCGGGGAGGCCATCGCGGCGGTCCTCGCCGCGGCGGATCACACGCGGGCCGACTCGGCCCACGACCACCAGAAGGAGGTCCCAGTGACCCCCGCAGAGATCCAAGAGGTCGCGGGAGCTGTGAAGTCGGCTCTCGGACTCGGCGAGGGCGACACCCTCGACAGCAAGATCGAGACGGCCGTCAAGGAGCAGCTGGCCGAGGCCAGCGGCGCCGACGGCGGCGGCCAGGCGACCAACGGCGACGGCGGTGCCGGGTCCGAGGGCGAGGGCAGCGAGCTGTCCGAGGCCACGGTCAAGGCCATCACCGACGCGGTCGCCGAGGCCATCAAGCCGGTGGCCGAGAAGGCCGACCGTGCCGAGCAGCGCACCCGGCCCGGGTCGCGCCAGCCCGGCGACCCCGACCCCGACCCCGACCCCGAGCCTGCGCTGAAGGGCGTCCCCTCGCGGGACCCGTTCGGCCGTGCGCTCGACGCCTGAGGAGGCAGCCACCATGCCCAAGTCCATCCACCAGATGCTGGCGGCCGCCTACAAGGCGATCACCGTCGACGATCTCGGCGACTCGCGGCTCAAGCCCGAGCAGGCCGAGCGGTTCATCAGGATCGTCGAGAAGGAGTCGGTGCTGCTCGGCTCCGCCCGCCGGCTGACCATGAACGCCGACCGGCGCAACATCGACCGGACCGGGTTCTCCGACCGCATCCTCAAGGCTCCGCAGTCCGAGGGTGAGCAGTTCACCGACTACGAGAAGCCGGACTTCTTCACCAACGAGCTGATCGCCGTCAAGGCGCGCGGCGCCGCCTGGGTCTCCGACGAGGCGCTCGAGGAGAACATCGAGCGTGACAACTTCGAGAACACCCTCGTCGACATGATCGCCTCGCAGGCCGCGATCGACCTCGAGGAGCTGCTCCTCGACGGCGACACCGGCGACTCCGACTCGTTCCTGGCGTTGACCGACGGCTGGCTGGTCAAGGC